>NZ_JBFTSF010000059.1:0-44848 GCF_056399905.1 Cupriavidus sp. 01L46 | reverse complement strand
CCCTACCACCACACGCACGACCGTGATCAGCACCGCGATCAGGATGGCTACCCCGATCAGGCCGGCAATGATCACATGGACCGGGTTGAGCTGTGCCATGTCACGCTCATGCTCGCTGCCCTTGCGCAGGCCGATAAACGACCAGAACACCGCGCGCAGCGTCTGCACAAATGACAGCTTGCGCTTGACCGCGTCCTTCATCTCATCCACGGCTTTTCCCCTGCAACCCGCCTCGCCTGCAAACTCAAATGCCCTTGCCCGCGCCTGCTGGCTGCGCGTCGAGGGGACCTTGCGGCGCTTGCGCCACCGGCGTCCTGATCTCGAAGAAGGTATAGGACAGCGTAATGTTCTTCACGTCTTTCGGCAGGTCCGGATCGATCACGAACACCACCGGCATCTCGCGTGCTTCCTTCGCCTTGAGCGTCTGCTCCTTGAAGCAGAAACACTCGATCTTCTTGAAATACTGCGTGGCCAGCTTGGGCAGGTAGCTCGGGATGGCCTGCGCCGAGATATCGCGTGCCTGGCCGTTCGCCACTTCGTAGACGATGGTGGTCATCTCGCCCGGGTGCACTTCCATGCTGCTCTTGACCGGACGGAAGGCAAAGGGCCCGCGCGCGTTGGAGTCGAACTCGACCGTGATCGTAYGGGTTTTGTCCACCTGCGTGTTCTTGACCTGGCCACCGTACAGGTCCCGCGTGGTCACCACGTTCAGGCCGGTGATCTCGCAGATCTTCTTGTACAGCGGCACCAGCGCATAGCCAAACGAGAACATCAACGCCACCACCACCAACAGCCGCAGCATCATCCCGCGGTTGAACTTCTTGTCGGTGGCATTGCTTGACTGCTGGTTCGCGCTCATCTCAATACCCTGCAGCTTCAGCCGAGAAAGATCATCTTGGCGAAGAAACCCAAAAAGAAAACCATCACGATCGAGAAAAGGATCAGGCCGAGACGACGATTGGAGGCCTTGCGGTCTGCCTGCGATGGACTTTTGTTTGGATCCTGCATAACACCTTGCTTGCGTGGCGCGGAAGGACGGGCACTGCCCATCCTTCCGTGCCTATTGCGGCTTACCTGACTGTGGCTTACTTGACTTGCGGCGGCACTTCAAAGGTGTGGAACGGGGCCGGCGACGGCACGGTCCATTCCAGGCCCTCGGCGCCATCCCAAGGCTTGTCCCCGGCTGCCTTGCCGCCACGGTAGGACGGCAGCACCACGAAGAAGAAGAAATACACCTGCATCAGGCCAAAGCCCAGTGCACCGATCGATGCAATCGCGTTGAAATCCGCGAACTGGGTCGGGTAGTCGGCATAGCGACGCGGCATGCCGGCCAGACCCAGGAAGTGCATCGGGAAGAAGGTGACGTTGAAGAAAATCATCGAGCCCCAGAAGTGGATCTGGCCGCGGGTTTCGTTGTACATGAAACCGCTCCACTTCGGACCCCAGTAGTAGAAGCCCGAGAACATCGCGAACAGCGAGCCCGCCACCAGCACATAGTGGAAGTGGGCAACGATGAAGTAGGTGTCCTGCAGCTGGATGTCGATCGGGGCTACCGCCGGCATCAGGCCGGTGAAGCCACCGATGGTGAACACGAAGATGAAGCCGATCGCGAACAGCATCGGGGTCTCGAAGGTCATCGAGCCGCGCCACATGGTAGCGATCCAGTTGAAGATCTTCACAGCCGTCGGCACCGCGATCAGCATGGTGGCGTACATGAAGAACAGCTGGCCGGTCACGGGCATGCCGGTCGTGAACATGTGGTGAGCCCACACGATGAACGACAGGATGGCGATCGAAGCGGTCGCGTAGACCATCGAGCTATAGCCGAACAGGCGCTTGCGGGCGAAGGTCGGCACGACGTGCGAGACGATCCCGAACGCCGGCAAGATCATGATGTAGACCTCGGGGTGGCCGAAGAACCAGAAGATGTGCTGGTACATCACCGGGTCGCCGCCGCCGGCAGCCGAGAAGAAGCTCGTGCCGAAGTGACGGTCGGTCAGCACCATGGTGATGGCGCCAGCCAGCACCGGCATCACGGCGATCAGCAGGTAGGCGGTGATCAGCCAGGTCCAGCAGAACATCGGCATCTTCATCAGCGTCATGCCGGGTGCGCGCATATTGAGCACCGTGACGATGATGTTGATCGAGCCCATGATCGACGACGCGCCCATGATGTGCATGGCGAAAATCGCCATGTCCATGCCGGGGCCCATCTGCACMGACAGCGGCGCGTACAGGGTCCAGCCGGCGGCGGTGGCGCCACCCGGTGCGAAGAACGACAGCACCAGCAGCAGCGCTGCCGGGGGCATCAGCCAGAAGCTGAAGTTGTTCATCCGCGCGAACGCCATGTCGGATGCGCCGATCTGCAGCGGGATCATCCAGTTGGCGAAGCCGACGAAGGCCGGCATGATCGCGCCGAACACCATGATCAGGCCGTGCATGGTGGTGAACTGGTTGAACAGTTCCGGGCGGAAGAACTGCAAGCCCGGCTCGAACAGCTCGAGACGGATCAGCAGTGCCAGCGCGCCGCCAGACAGCAGCATGGTGAACGAGAACAGCAGGTACAGCGTACCGATGTCCTTGTGGTTGGTGGCAAACAGCCAACGGCGCCAGCCATGCGGTTGATCGTGGTGATCGTCATGCGCGTGGTCGTGCGGGTGGGCGAGCGCGTCCGGGGTAGCAGTACTCATCGCGAAAACTCCTGAAATCCTGTTCAACCTGCGGCGMGGTCGCCCGCGGCGCTGGCCTGCTTGGCAGCGGGCTTGTCTTCCGTCTTGGGCGCGGCGTCGCCGCTCGCGCCAGGTGCGCCGCCGCCTTCGCGGAACTTGCCGGCACGCGCATTCACGAAATCGCTCGGTTGAATCACTTCACCCGTCTTGTTACCCCAGTTGTTGCGGGTGTAGGTCATGACGGCAGCGAGCTCGGTATCGGAGAGGTGCTTCCACACCGGCATGGCACCCTTGCCTTCCAGCAGGATATGCATCTGGCCGGCATCCGGGCCGTTGACGATCTTGGAGCCGTCGAGAGCCGGGAAGGCGCCGCCGCCCTTGCCGTTAGGCTGGTGGCAGACCGCGCAGTTGGCGGTGTAGACCTTCTCGCCACGGGCCTTGAGCTCGTCCAGGGTCCAGGTCTTGTTGGGATCGTCCGCCTTGGCGGCGAGCTCCTTCTTCTTGCCGTCGACCCACTTGGCGTAGTCGGCGTCGGAGACGACGCGCACGACGATCGGCATGAAGGCGTGTTCCTTGCCGCACAGCTCGGCGCACTGGCCACGGTACACGCCAACCTTCTCGGCCTTGAACCAGGTGTCGCGCACGAAGCCGGGGATGGCATCCTGCTTGACGCCGAAGGCCGGGATCATCCAGGCATGGATGACGTCATTGGCCGTCAGCACCATGCGGACCTTCTTGTTCACGGGCACCACCATCTCGTTGTCCACCTCCATCAGGTAGGTGTTCGACTTGGGGGCCTCGTTGTTGATCTGCTCGCGCGGGGTGGTCAGGGTGGACACGAAGGAAATCCCCTCGCCGTCGCCCTTCAGGTAGTCGTAGCCCCACTTCCACTGGTAGCCAGTGGCCTTGATGGTGATGTCGGCGTTGGTGGTGTCCTTCATCGCCACGACCGTCTTGGTGGCGGGCAGGGCCATGCCGATGACGATCAGGAAGGGGATGATGGTCCAGATCACCTCGACGGTGATGCTTTCGTGGAAGGAGGCTGACTTCGCGCCCTTGGACTTGCGGTGCGTGAACACGGAGTAGAACATCACCGCGAACACGCCGATGAAGATCACGGTGCACATGATCAGCATCATCCAGTTCAGCCAGTGAATCTGCTCGGCGATCTTGGTGACCGGCTCGGTCAGATTGAGCTGTCGCACGGCGGGGCCACCTGGCATGTCTTCCACTGCCAGGGCTGCATGGCTGGTGAGCAGGGACGCCCCCACCAGACACGCTGCGGATGCCTTCTTCCACATTTTCATTTGTTATCTACCCAATTTACAGATTCAAATCTGTGACTCGCCGGCCCCCGCCGCCTCTCAGAGGCAGCGCAAAGCCGATGCGAGCTCCTGCGCGAACTTTCGCCGCTTGTACGGGTCCAGAAAACACCCCACCCGCACAGCGCTCTTGCCCGAGCGCAGCAACACCAGCGCCCGTAATGATTCACCCGGTTCAACCCGCACCCATAGCGGGTTGAATTCATGCCGTGTCAGCTGCCCTGCACTGACCGAAACCACTACCAGCCTGCCGTCGACGAGGCTGACGCGCTCATAGTCCGACGCATGCCGCCCGTGCACCAGCAGGGCAATGCCCAGCCCCAGCAGTTCCAGCCCGGCAAACGGAAGCACGAGCCATGACCCTCGCCACGCGAAGAACAAAGCGATGGCGAGCGAAACACTGACGATGGAGAGGTAAAACCAGCCAACCTGGCGCGGAGACAGCGAACAATTCCGCTTCATCAGCCAGTCTTTGTCCGGCGGGCCAAATCCGTCGGAACTGCCGCCGGATTTGCCTTGCGCCGTCTGGAGTGCGATACCCAAGTCTTGCATCGCCAACCTTGCATCGCCAACTACTCTGCGCTGGATGCACGCCTGGACGATTGCGCCTGGGACGCACCATTGAAGTGCGATTTCGGGCAAATTGTGCCAGGGAGACCACTGCGACAAACTGGCGCATTATAGGGCGCTTCGCCTACTCGGACAAGGCCGCTACTTGACCAAGGGGCTAGCGCGCGACAAGTTTTTGTGCATCAGTACGGTGCTCGCCATCGGCCGCTTGACTGCGCCGCCGATGCGTGCAGCAGCGCCGCGGACGTTACTTGCGCTGCCGCGCGCGCCCGATCTTGTCGAGCGGAACCACGGCGTGGCCGAGCTCATCGACAGCCTGCTTGCCGCGCGGCGCCAGCTTCCAGGCATGGCCGTAGACGATCTCGAACGTGAGCGGGATCAGCCCCTCGGCATTGCGCTGGCGCTCCAGCGCGGCCAGCAGCGCTGCATGCCAGCGGCGCCCACGCAGCCCTCCCCGGCTCGCGCCAGCCGGCAGGCGCAGCCCGCCGAAGGCCTGCACTTCGCGCAGCAGGGTCCGCGGCGACTCATAGGTGATCGTCAGGGTCTCCATGTCCATCACGGGCGTGGACCAGCCGCTGTGCACCAGCATGTCCCCGATATCGTGCATGTCGACAAAGCGCAGCGTGTGGGTGTCGCCATCGACTTCGGCA
The DNA here is from genome assembly GCF_056399905.1 of Cupriavidus sp. 01L46. NCBI lineage: Bacteria > Pseudomonadati > Pseudomonadota > Betaproteobacteria > Burkholderiales > Burkholderiaceae > Cupriavidus > Cupriavidus sp. 01L46. Next base: position 39,637 of record NZ_JBFTSF010000059.1, on the reverse strand, counting down.
AAGGCGGCGCGCAATTGCGCCAGCGTGTCGGGCCCGAACAGCGAGAACAGGACCAGGCCTTCGTCGCGGGTGACCCGGTGCCACTCCGGGAAGACCCGGTGCGGCTCGGGGTGCCAGTGCAGCGCCAGGTTGGACCACAACAGGTCGAAGCTGGCCGGGGCGAAGGGCAATGTGGCAAGATCGCCCTGTACCAGGTCAAAGGTCGGGCGCTTGCCAAGCAGGCGCCCCAGCCACCCGGCCTGGCGCTGGGGATCGCGCTGGGCGGCCTCGTGCAGCATGGCGCCGGAAATATCCATCCCGGCGATCTGCGCATCCGGGTACTGGGCGCGCAGCGCGGCCAGGCCGCGCCCGTGGCCGCAGCCGATATCGAGCGCGCGCGCCGGCGCCAGCCGGATCATCTGCATGCGCTCCTGCATGCGCTGGCCGATCTCGCCCAGCAGGAAGTCCAGTTGGCTGAATCCGGCGCTGCGCCGGTCGAAGGCGAGGCGGGTCAGCCGCGTGGGCGGCAAATAGGCATCGGGGGAGTCGGCGTCATGCAGGGACACGGTCAAACCAGGCAGCAAGGAACAAAGAATGAGGATGACGGCCGGCGCGAGGCGGCGGCCGGGCATGCGGTGCGCGCGCCAGCGGGCGCCGCAACAGGATCGCAAGTATACGCGCCCACCGCCAGGCCTGCCGCCGACGGCTCCGACGTGCCCCATGCGGCAGCTGCCCCCGCGCCCCCCGCGCCCCCCGTGCCGTACCGCCTGGCGCGCCCGGGCGAAGGCGTCCTGCGCCACCATGCGCGGCGCTTGCTGCGCACGCTCCTGCCAGCGGCCTGCGCACTTTGCGGCACGGTGCAGGACGAAACCGTCTGCGCAGGTTGCGCGCAAGAGTTGCTGACGCCGCTGCCGCGTTGCCGCTGCTGCGCCCTGCCGCTAGGGCGCACCGCCAGGCCAGGCGTAGCCTCGCTCTGTGCCCAGTGCCGCTACGAGCCGCCGCCGTTCGACGACGCGCTGGTGCTGGGTGACTACGCCAGCCCGCAAGACGGCTTGGTGCTGGCCTTGAAGTTCGGCGGCGTGCTGCCGCTGGCGGACTGGCTTGCGGGCGAGCTGGCACGCCGCTGGCATGCCGACGAGTCCGGCAGGCCCGGCCTGGCCCTGCCCGATGTGCTGGCGCCGATCCCGCTGTCCGCGCAGCGCCTTGCAGAGCGCGGCTTCAACCAGTCCTGGGAAATCKCCCGGCCCCTGGCACGCCGGCTGGGCGTGCGCGCCGCGCCGACGCTCCTGGCGAGGCTGCGCGATACACCGGCCCAAGCCACGCTGGACCTGCCCGCGCGGCAGGCCAACCTGCAGGATGCCTTCGGCCTCGGGTCCGGCCATGACGTTGCGGGCCAGCATATCGGCCTGGTCGACGATGTGATGACCAGCGGCGCCACCTTGGGCGAAGCGGCGCGGCTCCTGAAAGCCAGCGGCGCGGCGCGCGTGACGCTGGTGGTCGCCTTGCGCACGCCGTAGCGCAGCCCATGGGCCCGGCGTGACAGCCGGCCCCCGGCAGGGTAAGCTGCCCAGCGTTTCACGGCTGCGGCGCCCCTGGCCCGCCCCTCCACATGTTCAATGTCGTCCTGGTCGAACCCGAGATCCCGCCGAACACCGGCAATGTGATACGGCTGTGCGCCAACACCGGTGCGCGCCTGCACCTTGTCAAGCCGCTCGGCTTTCCGCTGGAAGACGCGCGCATGCGCCGCGCCGGCCTGGATTATCACGAGTACGCCAGCATGCGCGTGCACGAGAACTGGGACGCGCTGATGGAAAGCGAGCGGCCCGACCCGGCCCGCATGTTCGCGCTGACCACCMATGGCTCGACGCCCTTCGGCCAGGTCAGCTTCCAGCCCGGGGACTGGTTTGTGTTCGGCTCGGAAACGCGCGGGCTGGCGCCGGAGCGGCGCGAATGGTTTCCCACCGCGCAGCGCATCCGGCTGCCCATGCGGCCGGACAACCGCAGCCTCAACCTCTCCAATACCGTCGCGGTCGTGGTGTTCGAAGCCTGGCGCCAGAACGGCTTTGCCGGCGGGGCCTGAGGCCGCCGCTGGCGCACTTTCTTATTCCGGCTGCACCCCCGCCACGCGGATCACCTTGTCCCAGCGCACCTTCTCGCTCGCCATGGTCTGGCGCAGCGATTGCGGCGCGGTGCCGGCCGGCACGAAATACTGGGCGCGCATCTTGGCGCGCACGTCCTCGCTGCCGATGATGGCCACCAGCTCGCGATAGAGCCGGTCGATCACCGGCGCGGGCGTGCCCGCCGGGGCCAGCACCGCTTGCCATGAAATCGCCTCGAAGCCGGGATAGCCGGATTCCGCCACGGTTGGCACCGCGGGCAGCAGGCTGGTGCGCCCGCTGGTGGTGACCGCGATGATGCGCAGCTTGCCAGCGGTCACCAACGGCATGGCGATGGCCGGCACCATGAAACCGGCCTGCACCTGACCGCCGACCATGGCGGTGGTGATCTGCGCAAACCCCGGATAAGGGATGTGCTGCAGGTCGATGCCGGCGGCCGCCTTGAGCTGCTCCATGGCCAGGTGGGCAGCGCTGCCGTTGCCGACCGACCCGTAGTTCAGCACACCCGGCCGGGAACGGGCGAGGGCCACGAACTCCCGCACGTCATGCACCGGCAGGCGGGCATCCACCACCAGCACATTGGGCGAAGTTGCCACCAGCGACACGGGGGCGAGCTGGCGCACCGGGTCGTAGCCGAGATGGCGCKACAAGGTGGGCGCGGTGACCAGCGGCCCATTGATCGTGAGCAGCAAGGTATAGCCGTCCGGAGCGGCCCTGGCCACCATGCCGGTACCGATATTGCCGCCCGCGCCCGGGCGGTTCTCCACCACGACCGCTTGTCCGAGCGCCGCGGCCAGCTTCTCGGTCAGCAGGCGCGCGATCAGGTCGGGCGAGGACCCGGCCGGGAACGGCACCATCATGCGGACCGGCTTTACCGGCCAGGGCTGGGCGGACGCGGGCGCAGCCAGCGCCGTGCCAGCCACGCCAGGCATGGCACAGGCGGCAAGGGCTTTCAGGATGCGGCGACGATCTTCCATCGCGCGCTCACTCATCGCGCGCATCGCGCTGGAGCAGCCGCGCCACCGCATCGGCGGCAGGCAGCCCCTCGAAAAGCACGGCGCATACCGCGCGCGTGATCGGCATCTCGACGCCCTTGGCCGCGGCCAGCGCCGCCACGGCCTGCGCGCAGCGCACGCCTTCGGCAACGTGGCCCAACTCGGCCAGGATCTGCGCCAGCGTCTTGCCCTCGGCCAGTTGCTGGCCGACCTTGCGATTGCGCGAGAGATCGCCCGTGGCGGTCAGGATCAGGTCGCCCATGCCCGCCAGGCCCATGAAGGTTTCGACGCGTCCGCCCAGCGCCATGCCGAGCCGGGTCATTTCGGCCAGGCCGCGCGTTACCAGCGCGGCGCGCGCGTTCAGGCCCAGGCCCAGGCCATCGCTGGCGCCGGTGGCGATCGCCAGCACGTTCTTGACCGCGCCCCCCACCTCGGCGCCGACCAGGTCGTCGCTGCCGTAGATGCGCATGGCATGGTGATGGAACGCCTGCTGAGCGAACTCGGAGAGTGCCGGCGAGGTGCCCGCCACGGTCAGCGCGCAGGGCAGGCCCAGCGCCACTTCACGGGCAAAACTCGGGCCGGTCAGCACGCCGTAGCTGGTGTCGGCGAGACGGCCGGCGGCAGTGAGTTCTTCGCGCACCATCTGGTGCGGCAAGGCATTGGTGCCGGCTTCGAAGCCCTTGCACAGCCAGAGCATGCGCAAACCCCCGGCCTGGCTCGCGGCCAGCCTGCGCGTCATTTCGCGCAGGCCCGAAACTGGCGTGGCGACGATCACCAGGCCATCGGGCTCGATATCGGCATGCGCCGCGGCCCGCTCGAAATCGGGTTCCACCAAGAGCCGCCCGGACAGCGGCACGCCCGGCAGGTAGGTAGCATTGACGCGGTCGGCGCCGATCGCGGCCAGCTGGGCGGCATCTCGCCCCCACAGCACCACATCGTGGGCCGCGGCGGCATGGCTGGCGAGCGCGGTGCCCCAGGCACCTGCACCGAAGACAGTGATTTTCATGACGGTTTGCCTCGCTTGTTCGGCCTCGAAACCTTAAGCCTTGCGCGCCACGAATGACGCGAACCGGAAAGACAAAACGGGGCCGAAGCCCCGTCTTTGYGACATCCTGCAGCAGGATCAGTGACGAGCCTGGCTGCCGTCGGGCATCACGATGCCGCTGTTGCCACCTTGTGCGGTTTCCGCTTCTTCCATCGCGGCCTGCAGGCGCTGTTCGTACAGGGCCTGGAAGTTGATTTCCGACAGATGAATGGCCTGGAAGCCGGCGCGGGTGATCACGTCGGCGATATTGCTACGCAGGTACGGGTAGAGAATGGTCGGGCAGGCAATGCCCAGCAGCGGGTCGAGCTGCTCCACCGGMACGTTGCGGATATCGAAGATGCCGGCCTGGTGGGCTTCCACCAGGAAGGCAACCTTGTCCTGCACCTTGGTGGTCACGGTACCGGTCACAACGACTTCGAAGATGCCTTCCTGGAGCTGCGAGGCACCCACGTTCACCTGCACTTCCACGGCCGGCGCTTCGGTTTCGAGGAAGATGCCGGGCGAATTCGGCTGCTCGAGCGACATGTCCTTCAGGTACACGCGCTGGATGTTGAAGAACGGCTGGTCTTCCTGCTGATTGTTCTGCTGGTCGCTCATGAAAGGCTTCCGGAAAAATGGGCGTTGGGGGCCAGGCGTGCGGGACATTGGCACCCTGGGCGGGATTGGCCCAGGGTCACGGCCCGGGTCGGCACCCGGTTGGAAAACGTATATGGTACATGACGCGGGTGGCGAATTCACCCGCAGCGAGGCAGGCGGCGCGTCAGGMTGCCAGCAGCGGCACCAGTCCGCCCTGGCGATCGAGCGCCGAGAGGTCGTCGAAGCCACCGACATGGGTCTCGTCGATGTAGATCTGCGGCACGGTGCGGCGACCGGTGCGGCTCATCATTTCCTCGCGCTTGCCGGGCTCGCGGTCGATCAGGATCTTCTCGATCGCCTCCACGCCCTTGGCCTTCAGAAGGCGCTCGGCCATCTGGCAATACGGACAAACTACCGTGCTGTACATTACAACGCGKGCCATGCGCATCTCCTTGAAAAACGGAATCCGGAAGTTGGTCGGGTGCTCGCAAGCCGGGRCAGCGGCGGCAACGGAGGACGTGCCCCCGGCGCCGCTTGCCTGCGCCGCTTACTTGACGACGGGCAGACCGGCTTGCTGCCAGGCGGCAAGGCCGCCTTCGAGCGAATAGATCTCACTGTAACCGGCTTCCTTCAGGGCTGCTTGACCCTTGCCCGAGCGCTGGCCGGTCTGGCACACGACGATGATGGGGACGGACTTGTCCTTTGCAAGGCTGGCGGCACGGCTTGCCAGGTCGGAAAGTGGCGCACTCTTGGCTTGCGGCAGGTGGCCCTTGGCGTATTCGGTGGCTTCCCGGATATCCACGACCACGGCATTGCGCTTGTTGATCAGCTGGGTAGCGGCGGCCGGGTTGACGGTCTTGCCGGAGGTTCCGCGCGAGATGGCGGGCCACGCCAGCAGGCCGCCCGACACGACGGCGAGGGCGATCAAGGCAAGGTTGTTGTAGTCGGCGAAGAAATTCACGTTGGCATTCCGGTGGGTTGAGTCGGCGGCATTATAAAATAGACGGTTTGGCGCCCGCGACCCGCTATTGTCTCCTAGTTGACACATGTGCGGCGGTATGTGGCAGGGCGCACACAGGTTTCTCACGCTTTGGAAGCAGCATGTACAAACTCGTTCTCATCCGCCACGGCGAATCCACGTGGAATCTCGAAAACCGCTTCACCGGCTGGGTCGACGTCGACCTCACCGACACCGGCGTGGCCCAGGCCAAGCTGGGCGGCAAGCTGCTGCGCGAGGCAGGGCTGGCCTTCGATGTAGCGTACACCTCGGTGCTCAAGCGTGCCATCCGCACGCTGTGGCACGTGCAGGACGAAATGGACCTGATGTGGATTCCGGTCCGGAACGAATGGCGCCTKAACGAACGCCACTATGGCGCGCTGTCCGGCCTGAACAAGGCCGAAACCGCCGCCAAGTTCGGCAACGAGCAGGTGCTGGTATGGCGCCGCAGCTACGACACCCCGCCGCCGGTGCTCGAAGTGGACGATCCGCGTGCGGCTTACGACGATCCGCGCTACGCGCAAGTGCCGCGCGAGCAGATTCCGCTGACCGAATGCCTGAAGGACACGGTCGAGCGCGTGCTGCCGCTATGGAACGAATCGATCGCCCCCGACATCAAAGCGGGGAAGCGCGTGGTAATCGCCGCCCATGGCAACAGCATCCGCGCGCTGGTGAAATACCTGGACCAGATCTCGGATGACGACATCGTTGGCATCAACATCCCCAATGGCACCCCGCTCGTGTACGAGCTGGACGCCGACTTGCGCCCGCTGCGTCATTACTACCTGGGCGACCAGGAAGCAATCGCAGCCTCCCTGGCCGCCGTGGCGAACCAAGGCAAGGCAAACTGAGGCCCAGGCCGGGCGCGCGCCGCGAGGCTCGCCCGGCCGCCTCAGKCAGTGGACCAGGCCTTTTTTGCCGCTCCCTCTTATACTGTCGGACAAATCCGGCCGGTGCGATGCGCCAGGCCGGCTCCGACACAGCACAATCCTCACACGTTCAGGCAGCCCTCATGCGTAAGACGCTCAAGAACATCAGTCTTGTTACTGCCGGACTCGTTGCCGGCGTGCTCGCCACGCTGCAACTATCGGCCACGGCGCAGAATTCGCCGGGGCCGCTGCCGCTGGAGCAGTTGCGCTTGATGGCCGACATCTTCGGCCAGATCAAGCGCGAATATGTCGAGCCGGTGGATGACAAGAAGCTGCTGACCGAAGCCATCAAAGGCATGGTCGCCAGCCTGGATCCGCATTCGGCCTATCTGGACGAGAAGGACTTCAAGGAACTGCAGGAAGGCACGCGCGGACGCTTCGCCGGCCTGGGGATCGAAATCTCGCAGGAAGAAGGRCTGGTCAAGGTGATCAACCCGATCGAAGACACCCCCGCCTTCCGCGCCGGCATCCAGCCCGGCGACCTGATCACCCGCATCGACGACAAGCCCGTGCGCGGCCTGCCGCTGGAGCAGGCCGTCAAGCGCATGCGCGGCGAGCCGGGCACCAAGGTCACGCTGACCATCTACCGCAAGAGCGACGAGCGCACCTTCCCGGTGTCGATCACGCGCGCGGAGATCCGCGTGCAGTCGGTCAAGGCCAAGCTGATCGACAATGACCGCCTCGCCTGGGTCCGCCTGACCAGCTTCCAGGAACGCACGGTGGCCGACCTGGGCAAGAAACTGGACGAACTGGCCCAGAAGAACCCCAACCTGAAGGGCGTGATCCTGGACCTGCGCAACAACGGCGGCGGCGTGCTGCAAGGCGCGGTCGGCGTGGCGGCAGCCTTCCTGCCCGACGACGTGACCGTGGTCTCGACCAATGGCCAGGTGCCCGATGCCAAGCGCGTCTACAAGACCACGTTCAACAACTACCGGCTGTCCTCGCTCGAGGACGATCCGCTCAAGGACCTGCCGGCGCTGTATAAAAAGATCCCGATGGTGGTGTTGACCAACGCCTACTCGGCGTCGGCCTCCGAAATCGTTGCCGGCGCGCTGCAAGACCACAAGCGCGCGCTGATCATGGGCAAGACCACGTTCGGCAAGGGCTCGGTGCAGACCGTGCGCCCGCTCACCAACGACACCGGCATCAAGCTGACCATCGCGTACTACTACACGCCGACGGGCAAGTCGATCCAGGCCAAGGGCATCCGCCCGGACATCCCGGTCGACCAGAACCCGGAAGGCGATCCTGACGACGCGCTGATCACCCGCGAGATCGACACCGAGCGCCACCTGCACAACAAGCAGGAATCGGAAGAGCCCGAGATGAACGAGCGCGAACAGCGCCGCGTCGAGGAACTGCGCCGCCTCGAGGAAGAAAACGCCAAGAAGACGCAGGAAGAGCGCGACAAGGAACGCAAGAAGAAGCCGATCGAGTTCGGCTCGGCCGAGGACTTCATGCTGCAGCAAGCCATTGCCCAGCTCGAAGGCCAGCCGGTCAAGCGCTCCAAGTCCAAGCTCGAAGCCGTGGCCACGTCGGACAAGCCGGCCAAGCCTGCGGCAGCCAAGGCGGCTACCCCGGCCAAGCCGGCCACCAAGGCACCAGCCGGCGCGCCGCCGGCCAGCGCCCCGATGGGCACGCCGCTGGGCACGCCGACCGGCAAGGCTCCCTGAAATCCTGATGAATAACAGCGGCCCTGCGGGGCCGCTTTTGCATTGCACGCCATGAACGACGATCAACTGCTGCGCTATTCGCGGCATATCCTGCTCGACGAACTCGGCATCGAGGGCCAGAGCCGGTTGCTCGCCAGCCACGCGCTGGTGATCGGCGCGGGCGGCCTGGGCGCTGCCGCCCTGCCCTACCTGGCCTCGGCCGGCGTGGGCACCATCACCGTGGTCGATGACGACGTGGTCGACCTGACCAACCTGCAGCGCCAGGTGATCCACACCACCGCCAATGTCGGACGCCCCAAGGTGGAATCGGCGCGGGAGGGCATGCTGCGCATCAACCCGGGCATCGACGTGCGCCTGGTGCAAGCGCGCGTAGGCGCCGCGGAGTTAGCGCGCCTGGTGGCTGATGCCGACGTGGTGCTCGATTGCTGCGACAACTTCGACACGCGCCAGGCCGTCAACCGCGCCTGCGTGCAGCACCGCGTGCCCCTGGTGTCCGGCGCGGCCCTGCGCTTCGACGGGCAGATCAGCGTGTTCGACCGCCGCCAGCCAGGCGCGCCCTGCTATGCCTGCCTGTTCCCGCCCTCGCAGCCGGCTCAGGAAGTGGCTTGCGCCACCATGGGCGTGTTCGCGCCGCTGGTGGGAATGGTGGGCACGGTGCAGGCGGCCGAGGCCCTCAAGCTGCTGATGGGCGTCGGCACCACCCTGGCCGGCCGCCTGCTGATGGTCGATGCGCTTGGCATGGAATGGACCACGATGCGCCTCGCGCGCGTGGCCGATTGCGAAGTCTGCGGTGGCGCGCACGCGCAAGCCGCCCCCTAGGCGGCCTKCGCGCGTTCAGGCGCGGGTGCGCTCACGCAGGAAAGCCAGCACCGCGGCGCGCTCGCCGCGGAACACGATCCTGGCCTCGCGCTGTTCGCGCTGGTAGGCGTACATCGGGTCGTAGTATTGCTGCAGCAGCAAGGCGATCCAGCCCAGATGCAGGTCGGTCTCGCCCGTTTCCTCCTGGCGCGCCAGCGCTTGGTCCAGCAAGGCCGAGAGCCGCTCGTAGCGCGTACCGCCGAGCCGCTTGGCAATGGCCGCCATGGCATCGCGCAGGCGCGCCGCGTAAGCGGCGAAACCCGCCTGCTCACCCAGCGCCGCCATGAACTCCCCCGACAGGCCAAGCACGTAGTCTTCCAGCACGCGGCGCACGCGCGCCTCGAAGGATTCCTCCAGCCAGACCAGTGGCGCTAGCTGAATCGCCTGGTAGAAGGCCTGCGGCAGGTTGCGCGCGCCGATGAAGCGCCCCTCGTCCTCGACCACCAGCGCCGGCAGCCCGGCCGCGCGATGGCGCAGCAGCGAAATCGCCAGGCCATTCTCGAAATCGATCTGCGTGGGCTGCGCTACCGTGCGCCGGCCAAAGCTGGACCCGCGGTGCCGAGCCAGGCCCTCCAGGTCGATGGCGGCGTCCCGGCTGCCGCTCGGGCCCGTGACCAGGTCGGCGATCAGCTCGGTGATCAGCTCAGTCTTGCCGCTCCCGGTCATACCGCCCAGCACCAGCAAGCTGCATTCAGCGGCGGCCGCATCGAGGGTCTCGATCAGGAAGCTGCGCATCGCCTTGTAGCCGCCCGTCACACGCGGATAAGCGATACCGGCGTCCTCGCGCAGCCATTGCTGCACGATCTGCGAGCGCAGGCCGCCGCGGAAGCAATACAGGTAGCCGTCGGGATGCGCCCGCGCAAAAGTCGCCCAGCCCGCGGTTCGCGCCGCGCGGATTTCGCCGGTCACCAACTGGTGGCCTAGCGCGAGCGCGGCCTGCGGCCCTTGCTCCTCATAGCACAAGCCAACCTGGTGCCGCTCGGCATCGTCCATCAGCGGCAGGTTAACCGCGCCTGGAAACGCGCCGCGCGCGAACTCCACCGGCGCGCGCGCATCGAGCAGCGGCGCACCGGACACAAAGAGCTGGCGAAAGTCGGCCGTGTCCTCGCGCATCAGATCACCTCGACGGCATACCGGCCCTGCTCGACGAACTCGCCGACCGGCGCCAGTGCCAGGCCAAACTCCGCGCAAGCGCCATGGAATGCGGCCTCGCCAGCAGGCTCGACCGCCACCAGCAAGCCTCCGCTGGTCTGCGGATCGCACAGCAAGGCGCGCTGCACCTCGCTCAACGCGCCACCCTGGTTGCCGATCCCCGCGCCAATTCGCGCGCCGTAGCTATCGAAGTTGCGCTGGGTGCCGCCTGGCACGCAACCGGCCTCGACGTAGCGCAGCACTTCCGGCAGCAACGGCACGGCGGCGTGGTCAAGACGCGCGGTGAGGCGGCTGCCGTCTGCCATCTCGACAAGGTGCCCGAGCAGGCCAAAGCCCGTGACATCCGTCATGGCCCGCACACCGGCCAGCTTGCCGAAGCGGCTGCCGGGACGATTGAGCACGCACATCCAGTCGCGCGCCAGGTGGATATCCTCGGCGCGCAGCTTGCCCTGCTTCTCGGCGGTGGTCAGCACGCCGATGCCCAGCGGCTTGGTCAGGTACAGCCGGCAGCCGGCGGTCGCGGTGTCGTTGCGTTTCAGGTGCGCGCGGTCGACCACGCCAGTCACCGCAAGCCCGAAGATAGGCTCCGGCGCATCGATGGAATGCCCGCCGGCAAGCGGGATGCCCGCTTCCTCGCAGGCGCGGCGCCCACCTGCCACCACCTCGCGCGCCACCTCGGGCGGCAGCAGCTTGACTGGCCAGCCGAGGATGGCGATGGCCAGCAGCGGATCGCCCCCCATGGCGTAGATGTCGCTGATGGCGTTGGTGGCGGCGATGCGTCCGAAGTCGAACGGGTCATCGACGATCGGCATGAAGAAATCGGTGGTGGACACCACGCCACGGCCCGCTTCCAGCCCATCCAGCGCATAAACCGCCGCATCGTCGCGCGAGGCATTGCCGACCCACAGGCGCGGATCGAGATGCTGGTTGCCGCTGCCGGCAAGGATCACGTCGAGCACCTGCGGCGAAATCTTGCATCCGCAGCCGGCACCATGGCTGTACTGCGTCAGGCGGATCGGGTCTGCCATGATGCTGGCTCCTGTCGTTTGGTTTGGTTTAGCGTGGTGTAGTGTGGTGCGATGCCGATTCGGCTCCCTTCTCCGCAGCATAGGCGTATCGCGCTCAAGCTGGCGCAAGCATCGGCCCTGGCAAGGGCGGTCAGGCTGAGGGAAGAATGGGAATCTGAATGATAAGGGTTACCGCCTGGATGCGGGCGGAACCGGCAGCACCGAGTGGCGCCGCGCGGTTGCGGCCACTGGGTTCTTGCGAACTTGCGGCCGGCTGCTGGGCGGATTATTGCTCGCCCGGCTCCATCTGCGATTGCAGATAGTTCGGCAGGCCAACCTTGTCGATCAGGTCGAGCTGCGTCTCGAKGAATTCGATGTGCTCTTCGGTATCGGTCAGGATCTCGACCAGGATCTCGCGGCTGACGTAGTCGCCCACCGATTCGCAATACGTAATGCCTTCCTTGACGGTGGMATGCGCGCCTTGCTCGAGCTTCAGGTCGCACTTGAGCATTTCCGGGGTGTCTTCGCCCAGCAGCAACTTGTTGAGGTCCTGCAGATTGGGCAGGCCGTCAAGCATCAGGATGCGATCGATCAGGCGATCGGCATGCTTCATCTCGCCAATGGATTCCTTGTACTCGATATCGCCGAGCTTCTTCAGGCCCCAGTGGCGGTACATGCGAGCGTGCAGGAAGTATTGGTTGATCGCGGTCAGCTCGTTCTTCAGCTGCGCGTTCAGATGCTGGATGACCTTCTTGTCACCTTTCATTGGTGGCTCCTTGTTGCAACGGGCCCCCGCAAAAACGCGAAGCGGCGCAAGGCGCGCCGCAGGCAGTCAAAACAAGCGAATACGCGCCGCAACCTGAAAGTTGCGGGCGAGTTTAAGCAACCAGCTCAGTGCGCTGGTCGTTCGCGACTGCCGKGTCCCGAGTGTCCATTATGGCACGTGGGCCCGATGACGAACAGGAAGAAATGGGCACGACCTGGATGGTGGAGACCTTGACGTTGCGTACCGCCGCGACGCCTTCACAAAGCACCTGTTGAGCGCATTCGCGACAGCGGCCACAGCACGTGCCAACACCCAGCGTTTCAGCCAGCTCGTCGAGCGTGGACACGCCTAGATGCGCAGCGCCATGAATTTCTCGGTCGGTAACCTGATTGCAGATGCAAACGTACACAAATCCCTCCTTGGGAGAGGGGTGGGGTACATGCCAAGAACGCGGCACTTACCCCGGGGATTGCAGAGACAGGGAACGTCACAACCAGCAAAAAAGAGACCTGGAAACCATCTGCCGGCGTTGGATTTTCGTAAAAACCTTAACGCAGTCAGGGTTGTCAGAGCAGTTTCAACGCGCAGGCGAGCTCCTCCGGCTCGTAAGCGCTCAGCACCTGCTCCACCAGCCGCTCCAGTCTTTCGCAGTCGGCATGCAGGACTTCCTGCTTGACCCGCAGCAACTGCGAGGGATGCATCGAGAACTCGCGCAGCCCCATGCCCAGCAGCAGGCGCGTCATGGCGGGATCCCCGGCCATCTCCCCACACACCGCCACCGGCACGCCAGCGCGGTTGGCCTCGCGGATGGTGCGGGCGATCAGTTGCAGCACCGCGGGGTGCAGCGGGTCGTAGAGATGCGCGACGGCATTGTCGGCACGGTCGATGGCCAGCGTGTACTGGATCAGGTCATTGGTGCCGATGGAGAGAAAATCCATGCGCCGCAGGAACAGCGGCAGCATCAGCACCGCGGCCGGGATCTCGATCATCGCCCCGACCTTGATGTTGGGGTCGAACGCCTGGCCGCGCGCGTCGAGCTGGCGCTTGGCCTGCGCGATCAGGTCCAGCGTCTGGTCGATCTCGCGGGCATGAGCCAGCATCGGGATCAGGAGCCGGACCGGGCCAAAGGCCGAAGCACGCAGCAGCGCGCGCAACTGGGTCAGGAACATGGCCGGCTCGGACAGCGACCAGCGGATCGCGCGCAAGCCCAGCGCCGGATTGAGGGCCGTCTCGAAATCGTCGCCGCGGCCATCCCGGCCGTCGCGGCCATCCAGTGGCTTGTCGGCGCCGATGTCGATGGTGCGGATCGTGACCGGCAGCCCGTGCATGGCGTCCACGGCGCCGCGGTACGCCTCGAATTGCTCTTCCTCGTCGGGCAGCTCGCCGCGCCGGTTCATGAACAGGAATTCGGAGCGGAACAGGCCCACGCCAACCGCGCCCGCGGTCAGCGCCGCGGTGGCATCTTCCGCCATCTCGATATTGGCCAGCAGGTCGATCTCGAGCCCGTCCAGCGTCACCGCGGGCGTATGGCGCAGGCGCTGCAGGCGCTTCTTTTCCAGCGCGCGCTCGCTCTGCCGGTGGCGGTACTCCTCAAGGATGATCGCGGACGGATCCACGATGACCAGGCCCGCATCGCCGTCGATGATGACCCAATCGTCCTGGCGGATCAGCTCACTGGCGCTCTGCACGCCCACGGCGGCGGGGATGTCGAGGCTGCGCGCCACGATGGCGGTATGGGAAGTGCGTCCGCCAAGGTCGGTCACAAAGCCGTGGAACACGGTGTGGCGGAACTGCAGCATGTCGGCCGGCGAGATGTCGTGGGCGACCACGATCACGCCGGGCGCGGGCTCGCCGTCGGGAGCCAGAGAGGAAGGTGGCACCGGGGCCGGGGCCAGCACGGCCGCGCCGGCCAGCACCTTGAGGATGCGCTCGACCACCTGGCGGATGTCCGCCTTGCGTTCACGCAGGTATTCGTCCTCGATTTCGTCGAACTGGCGCATCAGCTCTTCGAGCCGCGTGGTCAGCGCCCATTCGGCGTTGTAGCGCCGGTTGCGGATCAGCGCCTCGGGCTCGCGCGCCAGCGCCTCGTCATCGAGGATCATGGCATGCACGTCGAGGAAGGCGCCCAGTTCTTCCGGCGCCTCGCGCGGCAGATCCCGCTTGAGCGTGACCAGCTCGGCCCGCACCGCCGCACGCGCCGAGCGCAAGCGCTCGACCTCGGCATCAAGCCGGTCTTCGTCGACCAGGTAATGGGAGACATCAAGCGCGGCAGGCGCCAGCAAATGCGCGCGCMCGATGGCGACGCCGCGCGAAACCGGGATGCCGTGCAGGGCAAATGGCATGTACCGCTCCGTCCGGAACGTTTAAAAAGTCTGGCCAGGGCCAGCCACCTTGGAAACGGCTTCAGGATGTGCGGCGATGCGGCCCCGGCCAGGCCCGCTGCGGCGTTCGGTGCCGCCGCCTTTCATCCCCCGGCCTCCTATTCCCCTTCGCCGAAGCGATTGGCGATGAGCGCCAGCAACGCGTCCATGGCCTCTTGCTCATCGGGCCCGTCGGTCTCGATGGTCACGGTGGAGCCGATGCCGGCGGCCAGCATCATCACACCCATGATGCTCTTGGCGTCGACCTGCCGACCATTGCGCGACATCTTGACCTGACTGACGAAGTTGCCCGCCAGTTGCGTCAGCTTGGCGGAAGCACGGGCATGCAGCCCAAGCTTATTGATTATGTTGGTGTCCCTCTGCAGCATATTTGTCGGGATGATTTGCGATCTGGTTCTGGACGGTGGTGGAGCCTACCTGCAGTACACCCTGCGAGCCCCCTGCCAACGCCTTGAGGGCGAGCTGGTCGAGTTTCTCGGCACGGTAGCRGATGGCGCGCACCAGCATGGGAAGATTGACGCCGGCAAGCACCTTGACGCGGCCCGGCTCGGCGAGGCGCGCGGCAATGTTGGCCGGCGTGGCGCCAAAGATGTCGGTCAACACCAGCGCGCCGTTGTCTTCGCAGACTTCGGCCAGGCGGCGCCGGGCCTCGGCCAGCACGGCGGCGGGCTCGGCGTCTGGCATGACGTCGATCGCCTCGAGCCGTTGGGGCTGGCCGCAGTAGACGTGGGCGGCGCACTCGCGCAATGCCGAAGCCAGCGGGGCGTGCGCGATGATCAGGATGCCTGCCATGGTGGTGAATCCGTTGGATTGACGCGATTGTAGCAGGCAGCCCGCCCGTGATTCAGCGCGAACGCGCCTGTACCGCGTGCTMGAGGGCGTCGATGAACATGGCAGCCACCTGGAACCCGGTCTGCTGCGTGATTTCCTGGAAGCACGTCGGGCTGGTCACATTGACCTCGGTCAGGTAGTMGCCGATCACGTCCAGCCCAACCAGCAGCAGGCCTTGTTCCCACAGGCCCGGGGCCAGCGCCTCGGCGATCTCGCGATCGCGCGCCGAGAGCGCCTGGGCGCGGCCGGTGCCGCCCGCCGCCAGGTTGCCGCGCACTTCGCCGTCCTTGGGAATACGCGCCAGCGAGTACGGCACGGGCACGCCGCCAATCAGCAGGATGCGCTTGTCGCCGTCTTTGATCTCGGGAATATAACGTTGCACCATCAGGGTGCGCGCACCGTTTTCCCCCAGCGTCTCGATGATGGCGCCAAGATTCAGGCCATCCGCGCCAACCCGGAAGATCCCCATCCCGCCCATGCCATCAAGAGGCTTTAAAATCACATCACGATGCTCGGCGTGGAACGCGCGAATACGATCCGCGTCACGGGTGACCAGGGTTGGCGTGATGTATTCGGGATAGCGGGCAATCGCCAGCTTTTCGGAATGGTCGCGGATCGCCTGCGGCTTGTTGAACACATTGGCGCCCTGCGACTCGGCCAGCTCCAGCAGCCAGGTGCTGGTCACGTACTCCATGTCGAAGGGCGGATCCTTGCGCATCACGATCGCATCGAAGCCGGTCAGTGGCTGCAGGCCGGGCTCGCCCGCACGGTACCAGTCATGGGCGTCGCCCGTCAGCTGCAGCGGGCGCACCACCGCCTCGACCTGATGGGCCGACAGCGACAGTTGCGACTGCAGGCAGGCAAACAACTCATGGCCGCGCTCGACCGCCTCCACCATCATGGCGTAGGTCGAATCCTTGTAGGTCTTGAAGGTGTCCAGCGGGTCGGTAATAAACAGAATGCGCATGTTGGCTCGTCCCGGTCGCAGCGTTTGTCTCAGAGAATCGGATTAGGGTCGGTCTTCTCGAGTTCCAGCGACGCCGCCAGCAAAGCCAGCCGCGCCACCACACCATACATATAGAAGCGGTTCGGCACGGCCGCGCCCGGTTTGGCATGGCTGTCCGGAATGCCGTTGGGCGCGAACGCCAGCGGCACGAAATGCGCGCCCGGCGCATTCAGGTTCTCGTCGTTGCCGCGACCTGTATGGACGCGGTAGAAGCCACCGACCACATAGCGGTCGATCATGTACACCACCGGCTCGGCCACCGCCTCGTTGACCTTCTCGAAGGTGTGCACGCCTTCCTGGATGATGACGTCGTTGACCTCAAGGCCTTCCTTGACGACACTCATCTTGTTGCGTTCCTTGCGGTTCAGCCCCTTGATCTCGGACGGATCCTTGATGGTCATGATGCCCATGCCATAAGTGCCGGCATCGGCCTTGACCACGACATACGGCGTTTCCTTGATGCCATACTCGCGGTATTTCTTGGCGATCTTCTTGAGCACGCCTTCGACCGAATCGGCCAGCGCCTCCTCGCCAATGCGCTCATGGAAATCGATGCCCCCGCACTTGGCGAAGTACGGGTTGACCATCCACGGATCCACGTCGATCAGCTTGGCGAACTTCTTGGCGACTTCGTCGTAGGCCGAGAAATGGCTCGACTTGCGGCGCGTGGACCAGCCCGCGTGCAGCGGCGGCAGCAGGTATTGCTCGTTGATGTTCTCCAGGATCGGGGGAATGCCGGCGGAGAGATCGTTGTTGAGCAGGATCGAGCAGGGATCGAAGTCCTTCAGGCCCAGGCGGCGGCCACGCGCGCCGAGGCGGGCCAGCGGCTCCACCACCAGCGTCTGGCCATCGGGAAGCTCGATCGGCGTGGGTTCGGTGATGTCTTCGGACAGCGAGCCCAGGCGGACGTTGAGGCCGGCCTGGCGCATGATCAGCGACAGCCGCGCCACGTTCTGCAGGTAGAACATGTTGCGGGTGTGGCGCTCGGGGATCAGCAGCAGGTTCTTGGCGTCGGGGCAGATCTTCTCGATCGCCGCCATCGCCGCCTGGACTGCCAGTGGCAGCATTTCAGGCGCCAGGTTGTTGAACCCGCCCGGGAACAGGTTGGTATCGACCGGGGCCAGCTTGAAGCCGGCGTTGCGCAGGTCGACCGAACAGTAGAACGGAGGCGTATGTTCCTGCCATTCCAGCCTGAACCAGCGCTCGATGGACGGCGTCGCATCCAGGATCTTTTTTTCCAGCTCGAGCAGCGGACCGTTCAGCGCGGTGATGAGATGCGGGACCATAAACATCCTATTGATCGTCTTTATCGTTCGCCCAGATTGTAGAGGAACGGCCAATTGGCTGCTGGCGCCGCCTGAATAAGCATATGCGAGCGCCGGCATAAGGGATAAGGGATACGGATATGGGGATGGGGGCCCGGAATAAAAGGGGGAGGCCCGAAGAGGGATCCAAAGCACTTCCGGGCGGTCTGCCAGCCGGGCCGGGAGGCAAAAAAAAGCGCGGCAGGAGCCGCGCTTTCAAATGGCCTGACAGATACGGGGAGCGTTCTGCAGGTGGAGGAAACTGCCTCACTGGCACTGTATGTGCGGCCCCCCTCAAAAACAATTGAAGCTTTTTAAGATCGGATTTAAGCACTTTACGAAAAAGCCGCCGGCTCCGCTTCCCGCCTGGGCAGCCGCCCGCGGCGGACGCCTGCAATGAAAAAAGCCCGGCACAAGGCCGGGCGAAACTCCTGAGAGAAGATTCCCAATCAGCTCTCCAGCACAACACCTTTACGATCAGGCTTCATACGCGGTCTCGCCGTGCGAGGTGATGTCCAGGCCCTCGCGCTCTTCTTCTTCCGGCACCCGCAGGCCGATCAGCATATCCACCAGCTTGAAGGCGACGAAAGCCACCACACCCGACCACACGATGGTGGTGAGCACGCCTTCGAACTGGATCCACACCTGGCCCACGATCGAATAATCGTCCGAGACCTTGTTGGCCACGTAGTCATAGACACCCGTGCCGCCGAGGCTCGGCGCGGCGAACACGCCGGTCAGCAGCGCACCCAGGATGCCGCCCACGCCGTGCACGCCGAAGACGTCGAGCGAGTCGTCCATGCCCAGCAGCTTCTTCAGGCCGGTTACGCCCCACAGGCACAGCAGGCCGGCGGCGATGCCGATCACGATCGAACCCATCGGGCCGACGAAGCCGGCCGCCGGGGTGATGGCCACCAGGCCAGCTACAGCGCCCGAAGCGCCRCCCAGCATCGAGGGCTTGCCCTTGCTGATCCATTCGCCGAAGGTCCAGGACAGCACGGCGGCGCAGGTCGCCAGCAGGGTGTTGACGAAGGCCAGTGCGGCCGAGCCGTTGGCTTCCAGCGCCGAGCCGGCGTTGAAGCCGAACCAGCCGAACCACAGCAGCGAGGCGCCCACCATGGTGAAGGTCAGGCTGTGCGGACGCAGGGCCTCACGGCCAAAGCCGATCCGCTTGCCGAACATGAAGGCACCCACCAGGCCAGCCACGGCTGCGTTGATGTGCACCACCGTGCCGCCAGCGAAGTCGAGCGCGCCCTTCTGGAACAGCCAGCCGCCCTTGGCCGTGGCTGCCGCGCCGGCTGCCGCGTCGGTGTACAGGTCAGGACCAGGCCAGAACCAGACCATGTGGGCCATCGGGATGTACGAGAAGGTGAACCACAGCACCACGAAGACCAGCACCGCCGAAAACTTGGCGCGTTCGGCGAAAGCGCCGATGATCAGGCCGCAGGTAATGGCTGCGAAGGCGCACTGGAAGGCGAAGTAAGCCAGTTCCGGCACCACCACGCCCTTGGAGAAGGTGGCAGCCACGGCATCGACATTGAGCCCCTTCATGAAGAGCCGGTCGGTGCCGCCAAAGAAGGCGTTACCCTCGGTGAAGGCGAAGCTGTAGCCGTAGATGGCCCACAGCAGCGACACCAGCGAGAAGATCACCAGGCACTGCATCAGCACCGACAGCATGTTCTTCGAGCGGACCAGGCCGCCGTAGAACAGCGCCAGGCCAGGCAGCGTCATCAGGATCACGAAGGCGGTGGAAACCAGCAGCCAGGCGGTATCGCCCTTGTTGGGCACCGGTGCGGGCGCTGCGGCAGGGGCGGCGTTCTCCGCAGGCGCAGCTGCCGCTGCCGCGGGAGCGGAGGCAGTTGCAGGCGCGGCAGTTGCAGGTGCGGTGGTGGCCGCCGGCGCGGAGGCTTCGGCCGCAGGCTTGTCCTGCGCCACGGCGTGGGTGGACAGGCCGATGCCGGCCGTGCCCAGGGCCAGCGCCATGGCGCCGGTTGTCAGGATGCGCTTGAACCAGGATTTCATTGTGATTAACCTCTTGTCGTTGGGCTGTGCGTCACAGCGCATCGCCGCCGGTTTCGCCGGTGCGGATGCGGATGACCTGCTCGATCGGTGCGACAAAGATCTTGCCGTCGCCAATCTTGCCGGTGCGCGCCGATTTCTCGATCGCCTCGATGGCCCGGTCGACCACGTCGTCCGGGACGGCCACTTCGATCTTCACCTTGGGCAGGAAATCCACGATGTACTCCGCGCCCCGGTACAGCTCGGTATGGCCCTTCTGGCGGCCGAAGCCCTTGACTTCAGTCACGGTGATGCCGGACACGCCCACGTCCGAGAGCGCTTCGCGCACCTCGTCGAGCTTGAACGGCTTGATGACGGCGATGATCAGTTTCATCCGATTTCTCCTCTGAGCGGGACGGCCCGGCCTCGCGTCCGGCGTCCGCTCAACCTGATGCGTGTTTAGAAAGTCTTGGTGATCGAAGCCCAGGCTGTGGCCTTGCCGACGTAGCGGCCCGGTACATTGGTATAGGCCGATTTGTGCGCATTGGTGTCGATATAAGCGATCGCCAGTGCGAAGCCCTTGCCCAGGTCCTTGGTCAGCCCGAGCTTCCAGTCGGTGTAGGAGGCACTGTTCACGTGCTTCACGTTCTGGTAGCCGACGTGGGCATTGAGCGTCAGGTCCCAGAAGTTCAGCGGCACATTGGCCGACAGGTCGGCGTAGTAGCTGTACTTGCTGTCAGCGAAGCCGAACAGGTTGGTCAGCGCCTGCGAGTACTTGAAGAACACCGGGCCAGCGCCAGCGCCGACATACAGTTCCGTGGTGTACGGGCGGGTGAAGCCGTTCGGGTAATCGCCCGGGTAGTAGTACTGCAGCACGCCTGCGTCATAGTTCCACTCGAGGCCGGCCAGCGTCACCGTGTTCTTGAAGCCGCCGTAGAAGTCCATCTCGATCGGTGCCGAGACTTTCGAATTGCTGTCGCCGAGCCAGCTGATGCTCGAGTTCCAGTTRCCSACATAGAAGCCGCTCGAATGCGAGTAGTCGAACCCGCCCTGGATCGCCGGGCGGCGGTTGGTCTGCATCAAGCCGCGATAGCGATACTCACTGGCCAAGGTCACGTTGGCGGTGAAGGTGTGCGGCGAAGCCTCGGCGGCGGCGGCGGCGTCGGTAGGTGCACCGCCCTCCTGCGCATTGCTTTGGGCGAAGGCGGCGGGGGCGAGMCCGCAAAGCACAACTGCACTGGCGCTGACTGCAAGGRCCAACTTCTTCATGGGTGTGTTCTCCTTTTCCTCTGGCTCGGTACTCGTGTGTTTGAAAGTAGTTTGTAGAACGAGGCTCCTGTCACCATTACTGCAACTGCCGTGCCAGGAAGGAACCGTGGCGTGAGAGCGTCATTTTGTGCGCAAAAAGACATCGAATTGGACCAGGCCGACTGCCTCCCAGCGAACTGACTGACGTTAAAAGGTGTTACCAGCCCGCGCTGGCGCTTTCCCGGGGACGCTTGAAGCGCGATAATCGGCCCATGCCGGCGGCAAGTGCCGTGCACGCACCGCGTTTGCCCACACCCCGTTTCGGTGCACCGCGATGCAGCATGCCGAATCCCGCCCACCCAGTTATCCGCACCAAGGCGGTGCAACAGGAGAACCAGTATGAAACCCACCGATCTCTTCAACGATTTCCAGGCCAAGATCAGCGAAGCCCTGCGCAATTCGCCGGCCAAGGACATCGAAAAAAACGTCCGCAGCATGATGACGCAGGGGTTTTCCAAGCTCGACCTGGTCACCCGCGAGGAATTCGACGTCCAGTCGCAGGTGCTAGCGCGCACCCGCGCGCGCCTGGAGGAACTGGAAGCCCGTGTGCAGGCGCTGGAAAGCCGCTCGGCAGGCGGCTCCGACGCGCCTGTTTCGGGTTGAAACCGTTGCCGGGTCCCGTGTTTGCCCCGGGGGGCCGATGACCCGGGCGCAGCCCTCGACCGCCAGAATGGCCGCCGTACTCCGGCGGCCATTTTCGTTAACACTTCCTTGATGCTTTTTGGAGTGAGATGAGCCTCGCCCTCCTGCGTAGCCGGGCGCTGACCGGACTCGAGGCACCGCTGGTGTCGGTCGAGGTGCACCTGRCCAACGGCCTRCCCGCCTWCAATATCGTCGGGCTGGCCGATACCGAAGTGCGCGAGAGCCGCGAGCGGGTGCGCGCGGCGATCCTCAACAGCCGGCTGGAATTTCCCAGCCGGCGCATTACGGTGAATCTGGCGCCGGCCGACCTGCCCAAGGAAAGCGGGCGCTTCGACCTGCCGATCGCGCTCGGCATCCTGGCCGCAAGCGGGCAAGTCCCGCTGGATGGCCTGGATGCCAGCGAGTTCGCCGGCGAGCTGTCGCTGTCCGGCGAATTGCGCCCGGTGCGCGGGGCACTGGCCATGGCCATGGGCCTGGGGCGCGACAACGCGGCACGGCAAGCCGCTGGCGAAGGCCCGGCGCGCAGCTTCGTGGTCGCGGCGGCAAACGCGCCCGAGGCGGCCCTGATCGACGGCGTCACGGTATATGCGGCGCACTCCCTGCTGGAAGTCTGCGCTCACCTTGGCCCCCTGCCGGCGGACCGCCTGGCGCGTGCGGAGCCGCTGGTCGAGATCGCCGGAGGCGACCCGGCCGGCCCGGACATGCGTGACGTGCGGGGCCAGACGCAAGCGCGCCGCGCCATGGAGATCGCGGCGGCGGGCCAGCATTCGGCACTGCTGGTCGGTCCGCCCGGCACCGGCAAGTCCATGCTGGCGCAGCGCTTTGCCAGCCTGCTGCCCCCCATGACCCTGGACGAAGCGCTGGAATCCGCCGCGGTGCAGAGCCTGACCGCCGCCGGCTTCCATCCCGCCCGCTGGCGTGAGCGGCCCTACCGCTCGCCGCATCACACTGCGTCGGCAGCGGCGCTGGTGGGCGGCGGCAGCAATCCCCGGCCGGGCGAAATCTCGCTGGCCCACCAAGGTGTGTTGTTCCTGGACGAGTTGCCTGAATTTGACCGCAAGGTGCTGGAAGTCCTGCGCGAACCCCTGGAATCGGGCCGCGTCACCATCTCGCGCGCCATGCGGCAGGCCGACTTCCCGGCGCGCTTCCAGTTCATTGCCGCGATGAACCCCTGTCCTTGCGGCTATCAGGGACACCCTTCCCGTCCTTGCCGTTGCACGCCTGACCAGGTGCTGCGCTACCAGTCCAGGCTGTCGGGACCGTTGCTCGACCGGATCGACCTACAGGTGGAAGTGCCGGCGCAGGATCATCAGGAAATGCTCGACGGCCCGCCCGGAGAGCCCAGCGCCGACGTGCGCCAGCGCGTGCTGGCCGCCCGGGCCGTGCAGCAGGCCCGCCAGGGCAAGCCCAACGCCGCCCTGTCCGGTCGCGAGATCGACGAACATTGCCCGCTCGCGCCCGAGGCGCAGGCATTGCTGCGCGGCGCCATGGCCAAGCTGGCCTGGTCGGCGCGCGCCTATTTCCGCGTATTGAAGATCGCCCGCACCATTGCCGACCTGGCGGGCGCCGAGCAATTGCAGCCCAGCCATGTGGGCGAGGCTATCCAGTACMGGCGCGCCTTGCGCACACCGTAGCCATTCACGCCCGGCGCGGCGGCGCGGCCACAGGCGGCTCCGATGGCGGCGGTGGCTCTTCGATCGGAGGAAGGTCGGGCGGCACGCCCGGGGGCAGCGGATCCTCGGCCGGCGGCACGGTGTGGACCGGCCGCGCATGCAATGGAGCCTGCTGGGGGGATGAGCTTCGCATTGCTTACCTCCGCTTGGGTCGTCTTCGTCTTACCTTCTTACCTTATTGAAGCAAACGCACTCGTGGGAAGCCAGCGATAGATAGGTATATGGATGGATCAGGACGGATCGGACCGGCGCGGAGCCGGCCCTGAGTCTTCACGCCGGATGGCGCCTGACGAAGAACAACGCCGCGCCCACGGCCACCAGCACGCTGCCGAAGATCCGGTTCTGCCAGCGCACCGCGCGCGCGTTGCGGAACAGGCCGCGCATGCGCGAGGCCAGCAGCGCGTAGCCGTGCATCACCACCAGGTCCACGCCGCACATGGTCGCGGCCAGGATGGCAAGCTGGGGCCCAAGCGCATGGGCGGGATCGATGAACTGCGGCAATACCGCGACCATGAAGATGATGCCCTTGGGGTTGGTCACATTGGTCAGCAAGCCCGTGGCAAAACGCCGGCGCGGACTCAGCGCGGCCACGCGCGGCGCTTGCGCGCCCTGCGCGGCATCGTCCTGGCTGCTGTCCACCCGCGCACGCCATTGCTGCACGCCGATGTAGATCAGGTAAAGCGCACCAATCGTCTTGACCACGGCAAAGGCGTGCTCGGAGGCCACCAGCAGCGCGCCCAGGCCACCGCCGGCCACCAGCAGGATGATGACCAGCCCGGTCTGCAAGCCAAAAATCGTGGTGGTGGTCTTGCGCAGCCCATAGGACAGGCCATGGCTCATCGACAGCACCGCGCCGGAACCCGGCGACAYGGCAATCACCCAACAGGCCGCGAAATAGGCCAGCCAAACATCCCAACGCATTGCGTTACTCCTTGAAAATAAACTGTCTTGAATCTGCCTTGAAGCTTGGAGCGCCCAGGTCAGAACGGATGGAAGCCCGTCAGGAACTGGTCTATCTGTTCCGCCTGGCGCTGGTCGCGCGCGGCCTCTCCCGCCTCCAGCACGACCGCCTGGTAGACGTGCACGCCCGATGCCACCAGCCGCGCGGTCAGCCTGCGTGGCGACTGGTCCTGCGGCGATACCGCAGCCACCTGCAGCTCCACGCCCTCGAGCGCCACGGCCGGCGATGCGGCCGACATCACCGTCACCTTGCGGGTCTTGACCGCGTCGGCAGGATGCGGCCCGAGGTTGCCGAGCAAGCCCTTCTGCATGGAATCCAGCGCCGCCTGCCGCAACTCGGCGTCATCGGCGGGCAAGGTCACCACGCCCACGGCGAACAAGGTCTCGTCGACCCGGGCCGCGTCCATCGTCATGGGCAGCTTGCGCCCGGCAATCGCCACCTCGCGCGCAGCGCCGGATGGCTTGCCGGGATAAAGCGCCGCGTAGGCGCCTTCGTTGGACTGGATGGTGCGCCAGTCATAGCGGGGCGAACAGGCGATCAGCCCGGCGCCGAGCGCGCCCAGGACGATGGCTTTGGCAAGCGGGGACTGCGGCAAGCGGAAAAACCGTGGAAACCAGGCGTGGGGCATCAGGGCGGCGAATGCGGAGATAAGCCGCTATTATCGTGGAACCCGCGTGCCAGCGCTCATTCACATTGCCCGCCAATGCAAACCCAGCCATCGATCCGGCCAATGCCGCCATCCCCCCGGGGTGTTTTTGGCACCGCGCGCCGTGCTGGCATGGCGATGCTCGGCGCCATGCTGGTCGCGGCAGGCACGAGCGCCCTGGCCGCCACGGCCCACCTGCCCCCCGCCAACGATCTCGCCACCCAGGCCGCCGCTGCGGCCAGCCGGGGCGAGCCCCTGGTGGTGCTGGTAACACTGCCCGGCTGCGTGTACTGCGAAACGGTGCGCCGCAACTATCTCGGCCCGCAAGCCGCGGCGGGCGAAATCGAGGCGCGCGAGCTCGACATGACCGCCGACACGCCCCTGCGCAACGCCGATGGCAGCATGACCACCGCACGCGAATGGGCGCGCAGCCGCAATGTGGCGGTAGCGCCCACGGTGCTCTTCCTCGACGCGCGCGGCCGCTCGCTGGCCACGCCGCTGCGTGGCATGCAGCCCGATTTCTATGGCGCCTACCTTGAGCAGGCGCTGGACCAGGCCCGCTCGGCCTTGGCAAGCAAGGCGCATTGAGGCGCACGATGGCGCACCCGGCTGCGGCCAATCGTCGCATCCGCGGCGGCTCGGTGAATGCAGCCGGCAGCGCCTCGGCAGCGGCAGTAGAATAGTGGCTTGTCTGACCTGTCGGCGAGCATCATGACGACCTCCGCTTCCCCCACCGCACCCACCCCGGCAAGCACCGCCTCGCGCAAGCGGTGGCCTGTGATCGCCGCCGTGCTGCTGGTTGCCGTGCTGGGCTGGTTCGGCTATCGCGCCGTCGCCCCCGCCAATGCGGCGCCGCCCGCCACGTTCACGCTGCTGTCGGGCGAGAAGATCAGCACCGCCGATCTCAAGGGCAAGGTCTACCTGGTCAACTTCTGGGCCACCAGCTGCGTCACCTGCGTCAAGGAAATGCCGGACATGGTCCGCACCTATGACAAGTTCAAGGGCAAGGGCCTGGAGTTCGTCGCCGTGGCAATGAGCTATGACCCGCCCATATACGTGATGAACTATGCGCAAACGCGCAAGCTGCCGTTCAAGGTGGCGATGGATTCCGACGGCGCGGCCGCCAAGGCATTCGGCGAAGTGCAGCTGACCCCGACCACCTTCGTGATCGACAAGGACGGCCGCATCCTCAAGCGCTATGTGGGCGAGCCCGAGTGGGACGCGCTGCACAAGCTGCTCGACGGCGCGCTCGCCAAGGCAGCCTGAGCCACCGCCTGGCTCACCGCCTCCGCCCAGAAAGGTGMCTTCCATGGCACCTTTTTTATTGCCAGGGCGCGGTCGGGCAATGCCCGGCTTGCGCAGCCCGGCTGTATGGATATACAGTTGCCAGCAGCTTTCCCCGCCCATGCTGGCGAGCGCACTTGCGCCCGGCATCCCCTAAGGCCCCCGCTCCGTGTTACTCGATCCCGATCCCAGCGCCGTGCTTTGCGACGCACCCGCCGTCAAGCAGCCCGATACCGTGGATGCCTGCGCCCCCGACACGCCGGCCTACCTGTCCACCCTGAACCCGGAACAGCGCGCGGCCGTGATGCATGAGTCAGCCGCGCCGCTGCTGATCATCGCCGGTGCCGGCTCGGGCAAGACCAACACGCTGGCCCACCGCGTCGCCCATCTGGTGCTGGGCGGCGCAGACCCGCGCCGCATCCTGCTGCTGACGTTCTCGCGCCGCGCGGCGTCGGAGATGGGGCGGCGGGTCGAGCGCATCGTCGACCAGGCGCTGGGCATGCAAGCCTCCGGGGCGGGGCGCGCGGCACTCACATGGTCAGGCACCTTCCACGCCATCGGCGCACGCCTGCTGCGCGAGTACGCGGAAACGCTTGGCCTGTCGCCCAGCTTCACCATCTGCGATCGCGGCGACGCCGCCGACCTGATGAACGTGGTGCGGCACGACCTGGGCCTGTCGGCCCAGGCTTCGCGGTTCCCCCGCAAGGAAACCTGCCTGTCGATCTACTCGCGCGTGGTCAACACCCAGGCGCCGCTCGAAGACGTGCTCAAGCAATGGTTCCCGCGCTATGCCATGTGGACGGATGCGCTGCGCGGACTATTTGCCGGCTATGTGCAAGCCAAGCAGAAGCAGCAGGTGCTCGACTACGACGACCTGCTGCTCTACTGGGCGCAGGCACTGGCCGAGCCCGCGCTGGCGCAGGACATGGGCGCGCGCTTCGACCACGTGCTGGTGGACGAATACCAGGACACCAATGCGCTGCAGGCTGCCATCCTGCTCGCGCTCAAGCCCGACGGGCGCGGCCTGACGGTGGTGGGCGACGATGCACAGTCGATCTACGCCTTCCGTGGCGCCACGGTGCGCAACATCCTCGATTTCCCCGCGCAGTTCACGCCGGCCGCGGACATGGTCACGCTGTCGCAGAACTACCGCTCCACCCAGCCCATCCTGGCTGCCGCCAACGCGGTGATCGGGCTGGCGGCCGAGCGCTATACCAAGGACCTGTGGTCGGAGCGCGGCTCGGCCGAGAAGCCGGAGATCGTGGTGGTCAACGACGAGGCGGACCAGGCCCGCTATGTGGTCGAGCAGATCCTGGCGCGGCGCGAGGCCGGGCTGGCGCTGCTGTCGCAGGCGGTGCTGTTCCGCGCCGCCGACCACAGCGCGCAGCTGGAGATCGAGCTGGTCCGGCGCAACATCCCGTTCGTGAAGTTCGGCGGCTTGAAGTTCCTGGAATCCACGCACGTGAAGGATGTGCTGGCGGTGGTGCGCTGGCTGGAAAATCCGCGCGACCGCATGGCGGGCTTCCGCAGCCTGCAGCTGCTGCCTGGCGTGGGGCCCAAGACTGCTGCTCGTGTGCTCGATGCCGTGGAAATCGCCACCGAGCCGCTATTTGCCCTGGAGTCCTTTGAGGCGCCGCCAGCCGCCGCCGAGGCCTGGCCCGACCTGCTGGCGCTGGCGCGCAGCCTGATGGCCCCGGCCGCGCCGTGGCCCTCCGCCTTCGAGCAGGTGGTGGCGTGGTACCAGCCGCACCTTGAGCGCCTGCACGACGACGCTCCCGCACGCGCGGCTGACCTGCAGCAACTGGAGCGCATCGCCGCCACCTACGCGTCGCGCGAGCGCTTCCTGACGGAACTCACGCTCGACCCGCCGGACGCATCGAGCGACGAATCCGGCGTGCCGCTGCGCGACGAGGATTACCTGATCCTGTCCACCATCCACTCGGCCAAGGGCCAGGAATGGAAGGCCGTCTATGTGCTCAATGCCGTCGACGGCTGCATGCCGTCGGACCTGGCCACCGGCACCACCGAGGAAATCGAGGAAGAGCGCCGGCTGCTATACGTAGCCATGACCCGCGCCCGCGACCACCTCGACATCGTGGTGCCGCAGCGTTTCTATGTGCACCAGCAGACCGCCTATGGCGACCGCCATGTCTACGCCTCGCGCACGCGCTTTCTGCCCAACCGCGTGATGCCGCTGTTCCACAGCCGGTCCTGGCCGCCGCCCCCGCCGGTGGCGGATGCGCCGGCCAAGGCGCCGCTGCCCAGGCTGGACCTGGCCGGCCGCATGCGCGATATGTGGAAATGAGGCTGCGCGGCCAGGGCGCGTGTCAGTTGACCGCCGCGCCTGCCGCGCGCACCACCTCCACCAGCGCGCCGGCGCGCAGTTGCGCGGCAATGGCTTCGATGTCGTCGGTCATGTAGCGATCCATCGCCAGGAACGGCACGCGCTCGCGCACAAAGGCAAAGACCGCGCGGCCCGCCGGCGACAGGCTCTCCACCGCGCCTGCCAGCTCGGCGGCCTGGCAGGCTGCGAGCAGTTCCACGGCGAGGATGTACTGGTTGTTGTCGATGATGCGGCGTGCATTGCGCGCGCCGATCAGGCCCATGCTCACCACGTCCTGGTTGTCGCCGTTGGACGGCACGCTCTGGATGCTGGCCGGGCTGCAGATGGTGCGGTTCTCGGCGATCAGCGCGGTGGCCGGATACTGGGCGCCGGCAAACCCGCAGCTCAGGCCCTCGTTGGCGGCCGCCAGGAAAGCCGGCAAGCCGTTATTCAGGTGCGGGCTGAGCAGGCGGTTGAGGCGGCGCTCCGACACCACGCCAAGCTGCGTGGCCGCGATGGCGAGGAAGTCCATGGCGAACGCGACTTGCTGGCCGTGGAAATTGCCGCCGTGGAACAGCTCGCCGTCGTCGAAGAACAGTGGATTGTCGTTGGACGAATTCAGCTCGCGCTCGACCACGGTGGCGCAGTGGCCCAGCGTGTCGCGCACCGCGCCCAGCACCTGCGGAATGCAGCGCAGCGTGTAGGCCTTTTGGATAAACACGCCGGTGCCGGTGTTCTTCTCGTCGCCCGCGCGGGTCTTCATTTCCCCCGCCAGCTGGCCATGCCCTGAGAGGCGCGTGGAACCCGCCAGCAGCGCGCGCAGGTTGGCCGCCGATTGCACCTGGCCCGGATGCGGCTTGGCAATATCGTGGCCGTGGGTCATGAAGGCGTCGGCCGAGGCGTTCAGCCCTTCCAGCGCCAGCGCCGCGATGATCTCGGCCTGCGTCACCTGGGCGCGCATGGTTTCCAGCAGCAGGCATGCCATGCCGGTCATGGCCGAGGTGCCGTTGATCAGCGCCAGCCCTTCCTTGTGGGACAGCTTGATCGGCTCGATGCCATGCTCGCGCAATACCTGCGCGGTGGGCGCGGTGGTGCCGTCGGCCAGCAGCAGCTTGCCTTCGCCAATCAGTGTGATGGCGATATGCGAGAGCGGCGCGAGGTCCCCGCTGGCGCCGAGCGAGCCCACCTGCGGCACGGCGGGCGTGATGCCCGCCTCGACATAACGCAGCAATTGCTCGATCACCAGCGGGCGTACCGCCGAATAGCCCCGCGCCAGCGCATTGGCGCGCGCGACCATCATCGCGCGCACCTCTTCGCGCCCGAACAGCGGGCCCACGCCGGCGCAGTGGCTGCGCAACAGGTTTTCCTGCAGGGCGCCGGCATGCTCGATATCCACCCAGTTATGGACCAGCTCGCCAAAGCCGGTGGAAACGCCGTAGATGGGGATATTGGACGAGGCAAGTTCCTCGAAACGCGCACGCGCATCCGCCACATGGGCACGCGCGGCCTGGTCCAGGCTGGCCTGGCGACGGCCTTGCGCCACCTGCGCCAGCGCCGCGGCGGTGAGTTGCTGGCCATCGACCTCGACGGCCGTGCCGCCCAGGCGGCTGGATGCGTGCTGGCTGGATACCTCGTTCATTGCGTGTTCCGGGTGAGCTGTTCGGGCCCGCGAGTGTATCAAGAGATGTCGACTCGCAGCGCACAGCGCCCGGTTGGCCCGGTTAGCCCGGAAACGCCCGAAGCGCCCGAAGCGCTACAGCCCGTAGCGCTTGATCTTGTCGTACAGCGTGGCCTTGCCCACCTGCAGCAGATCCGCCGCCTGGCTGACCGCGCCGCCGGTGCGCGCCAGCGTATCGGCAATGACGGCGCRCTCGTAGTGCTCCATGCGCTCCTTGAGCGGCGTGGAGTCGTCGAGCGCATCGGCGCGCGTGCCGCCCTCGGGCACGCCCAGCACCAGGCGGTCGGCGGCGTTGCGCAGCTCGCGCACGTTGCCGGGCCACGCGCGCTGCATCAGCGCCTGGCGCTGCAGCTCGGAGAGGATGGGCACGGGGCGCTGGTAGCGCACCGCCGCCACCAGCATGAAATGCTCGAACAGCGCAACGATGTCCTCGCGCCGCTCGCGCAGCGGGGGCAACGGGATGGTGACCACGTTGAGCCGGTAGTACAAATCCTCGCGGAACGTGCCTTGCGCCACCAGCGTCTCCATATCGCCCTTGGCCGCGGCCACGATGCGCACGTCGATGGCGATGGAGGCATTGGAGCCGAGCCGCTCCAGCGTGCCCTCCTGCAGCACCCGCAGCAGCTTGACCTGCAGCGCTAGCGGCATGCTCTCGATCTCGTCGAGGAACAGCGTGCCGCCCGAGGCGTGCTCGAGCTTGCCCACGCGGCGCTTGCCGGCGCCGGTAAACGCGCCGGCCTCGTGGCCGAACATCTCGCTCTCGAAGATGGCCTCGGGCACTGCGCCGCAGTTCAGCGCGACGAAGGGCGCTTGGTGGCGCGGCGACAAAGCATGCAGGCTGCGCGCCACCAGCTCCTTGCCGGTACCGGTCTCGCCGTTGATCATCACGGGGACATCCGTGGCGGCCACGTTGGCCACCAGCGTGCGCACCTGCTCGATGGCCGGCGAGCGCCCGATGATGCGCGTGCCCGCGGCCGGGCCGGCCAGCTCGCGCCGCAGCGCGCGGTTCTCCAGCTCCAGCGCGCGCCGCTCCAGCGCGCGGCGCACGGTCTCAGTCAGGCGGTCGGCGCCAAAGGGCTTCTCGATGAAATCGTAGGCGCCTTCGCGCATGGCCTGTACCGCCATGGTGATATCGCCGTGGCCGGTGACCAGGATCACCGGCACGCCCGGCGCCGCGTTGCGGCAGTGCTGCAGCAGGTCCAGCCCGCTGGCGCCGGTGAGGCGCACGTCCGTCACCAGCACGCCGGGAAACTCCGGCGACAGGTGCGGCATGGCGGCCTCGGCCGAGGGCAGCGCCAGCACGGAGAAGCCAGCCAGCTCCAGGCTCTGCGCGGTGGCCTGGCGCACCAGGGGTTCGTCTTCGACGAACAGGACACGCAATCCGTCTTGCATGGCAATGCTCACTCAGTATGGGTGGGAGAGATGGAAGTGGTGGCGGCGCGGGGCGCGGCACCTTCGGGCGCGGGCGCGCGCCGCAGCATCACCACGAATTCCGCGCCGCCGCCGGGCCGGTCGGCCGCGCTCAACTGCCCGCCGAACTCGCGCACGATGGACGACGAAATGGCCAGGCCCAGGCCGAGCCCCTGGCCGATCTCCTTGGTGGTGAAGAAGGGTTCGAACAATCGTGGCAAGGCGTCGGCGGCGATGCCGGTGCCATTGTCGCGCACCGCGATGCTGACCGTGCCGCCGTGCTCGCTCACCGCCACTTCCACGCAGGGCGCGCGCGGCGCCGCGGTGGCCAGCGCATCGAGGGCATTGCCGATCAGGTTGAGCAGCACCTGCTCGAGCTTGAGCTCATCGGCCCACACCGCCGGCCCGGGCGGCTGGGACAAGCCCTCCACCTTCAGCGCGACATGGGCCAGGCGCGGGGCCATGAGCGCCAGCACGTGGTCCAGCGCGGCGCGCACATGCACCGCGTGCCGCCGCTGGCGCGCCTTGCCGGCGAACAGCTTGAGCTGCCCGGTGATCTTGCCCATGCGGGTGGTGAGGTCGGCGATGGCGACGAGGTTGCCGGCGGCCGCATCGAGCTGCCCGCGCTCGAGCAGCACGCGGGTGTTGTCGGAAAACGTGCGCAGGGCCGCCAGCGGCTGGTTCAGCTCATGCGTGATGCCGGCTGCCATCTGGCCCAACGCCGCCAGCTTGCTGGCCTGCACCAGCTCATCCTGCGCCGCGCGCAGCTCGCTCTCGGCGCGGGTGCGCTCCGCGACCTCGGCTTCCAGCTGCTCGTTGATGGCCATCAGGTCGGCGGTGCGCGCCTCCACCCGGCGCTCCAGCTCATCGTAGGCGGCTTCGAGCAGGCGCCTGCCGTATTCGATATCGCGCGCGCGCTGCCGGCGCTGGCGCCAGTTGAACAGCAGCAGGCACATGCAGGCATAGGCCAGCGCCGCCCCGACGGTGGCATTGCGCGMGCTGGCCAGCACCGGGTCCAGCGCGGCCATCACCTGCATGGTCCAGTCGGCGGGGCCCACCTTGCGGCTGATCTCGAGGTAGCGCTCGGCGTTGCTGCCGGTACCAATGCGCACCAGCCGCGCGCCCTCGCCCAGCACGGTCCGGCCCAGCCATTGCGTAACGGGAGACTGCAGCGCCTCCAGCGGCAGCGGCCTGACCTCCTGGTCATGGTACTGGCGCGTGCGGTCCAGCTCGGTCTGCAGCTCGCTTGGCAGCGGCTGCAAGGTGCGGTACTGCCAGGCCGGCACCGAGGAAAGGAAGATCACGCCATGCTCGTCRCTAACCATCACCGGCTCGGCGCCGCCGGCGCCAGCGCGCTGGAACCACTCCAGGTTGAGCTTGACCACGGTCACGCCCACCACGCGCCCCCCCACCTTCACGGGCTGCGCAATGTAGTAGCCGGGCTCATCGCTGGTGATGCCGATGGCGTAGAAGCGCCCGATCTCCCCGCGCGATGCGCTCTGGAAGTAAGGGCGGAAGCGGTAGTCGGTGCCGACAAAGCTGCCCGGCTCGTCATGGTTGCTGGCGGCCAGCGCGAGGCCGTTGGCGGCAATGACATAGGTGGCCGAAGCCCGCGCGCGGCGGTTGACTTCGGACAGGTAGCGGTTGGCCGCCGCCACGCGCACGGGATCGCCTGGCGCGGCCAGCAGGTCATGGACAAAGGGATGGAGCGAGACCAGCGCGGGGAGGAACTCGTAGCGGTCGAGCGTGCTTTCCAGCGTGGCCGCGTAACGATCGGCGCGGGTGGCCGTGGCTTGCTGCAGCCCGTCGATGCCGCGCTGCATCGAAACCAGCCAGGTCAGCGAGCACAGGACGACCAGGCCGACGGCTAGCGCCGCGGCAAAGCCCCGCCAGGTTCCGCCGCCATCGCCTGGCGCATGCACCAGGCGGGCGGAAGCGGGATCATGCACGGCGAGGAAATCGTCGGAATGTGGCATCGGCGCATGCGAAGGGACACGCGCCGATGATACCCGCTGGCGGG
The DNA here is from genome assembly GCF_056399905.1 of Cupriavidus sp. 01L46. Classification (NCBI taxonomy): domain Bacteria; kingdom Pseudomonadati; phylum Pseudomonadota; class Betaproteobacteria; order Burkholderiales; family Burkholderiaceae; genus Cupriavidus; species Cupriavidus sp. 01L46. The sequence continues at coordinate 6,078 of NZ_JBFTSF010000059.1, read as the reverse complement.
CGGCGCCGGCTGGCGCCGCCGCTCCGGACGCCGGGACCTCAGCGGACGCCGGGGCCGGCTTCGGCAAGTTCGGCCGTTTCATCGCCGCCACGGCGCAGCATGCGGTCAAGCTGCGCGCGGTCGAGTTCGTGCTCCCACGCCGACATCACCACCGTCGCCACGCCATTGCCGATGATGTTGGTCAGCGCGCGGCATTCGCTCATGAAGCGGTCGATGCCGAGGATCAGCACCATGCCCGCCACCGGAATGTCCGGCACCACCGMMAGCGTGGCGGCCAGCGTGATGAAGCCGGMGCCGGTSAYGCCGSYGGCGCCCTTGGAGGTGATCATCGCCACGCCCAGCACGGTGAGCTGCTGCAGCAGCGTGAGCTCGATGCCGGTGGCCTGGGCGATGAAAAGCACCGCCATGGTCATGTAGATGTTGGTGCCATCCAGGTTGAAGGAGTAGCCCGTGGGCACCACCAGCCCCACCACCGATTTGGAGCAGCCCAGCTTTTCCAGCTTTTCCATCAGGTGCGGCAGCGCCGCCTCCGACGAGCTGGTGCCCAGCACGATCAGCAGTTCCTCCTTGATGTAGGAGATGAAACGGAAGATGTTGAAGCCCGTCAGGCGTGCCACCGCGCCCAGCACCACTACCACGAAGACGATCGCGGTGAAGTAGAAGGTGCCGATCAGCTTGAGCAGCGGCACCAGCGAGCCCAGGCCGTACTTGCCGATGGTGAAGGCCATCGCGCCGAACGCGCCCAGCGGGGCCACCTTGGTGATCACGTGAACGATGTGGAAGAACACCTTGGAGACCTGCTCGACGAAGTCGAACACGATCTGCGAGCGGTCACCCATGGCCGCCAGCGCCGAGCCGAAGAGCAGGGAAATCAGCAGGATCTGCAGGATGTCGCCATTGGCGAACGCGCTGACCATCGTGTCCGGGATGATGTGCATGAAGAACTCGACCGTGCTCTGGCCATGCGCCTGCGTCACGTACTGCGAGATCGACTTGGTGTCGAGCGTGGCCGGATCGATGTTGAAGCCCGCGCCCGGCTTGAGCAGGTGCGCGGACAGCAGGCCGATCAGCAGCGCGAAGGTGGAGATCACCTCGAAGTAGAGCAGCGCCTTGCCGCCGACCCGGCCCACCTTCTTCATGTCGCGCATGCCGGCGATGCCGGACACCACGGTACAGAAGATGATCGGGCCGATGATCATCTTGATCAGCTTGATGAAGCCATCCCCCAGCGGTTTCATGGCTACGCCCGTAGCGGGCCAGAAATGCCCGAGCACGATGCCCACCGCGATGGCGAACAGCACCTGCACGTACAGGATCTTGTAAAAGGGTTTCCTCATGATGTCGTCCTCGGTATTTGACCGTGCCCGCCGCCGCACAGCGGCAGATTCGCGCGCCCTGCAAATGGAGCGCGTCTGCCTTAAGCCTCGCAACCGCCGTGCCAGGCCGGCCGGCGCCGCCAAGTGACTGATTTCAAAAGGAAGCTGGCAAAGCGCACGACCGTTCACTCCGATTTTCCGGAATTCTGGAAATCGGCCGTCCAGAGATCCGGACGATCCGGCCAGCCTGGGTGCGCGCTACGCCACCCGTGGCCGCGACGCAGTGCGCGCGGCACACGCGCGGCATCGAAGCGGGTTCCCAAAGCGTCGAACCGCCCCCCATGACGCCGTATAATTCAGCCCTTCCACCCATTCCTGGCGACCGGCGCGCGCCCCGGGCACTCATTGCCTCCCGCGTTGCCGCCGCCGATACGCCCACCACGCATGCGCAGCCACTACCAGCACCACGTTTTCTTCTGCCTCAACCAGCGCGAGGACGGCGGCGCCTGCTGTGGTGCGCATAACGCCCAGGCCATGCAGGAATACGCCAAGAAGCGCTGCAAGGCGCTTGGCATCTCCGGCGGCGAAGGCCGCGTGCGCATCAACAAGGCTGGCTGCCTGAACCGCTGTGAACTCGGGCCGGTGCTGGTGGTCTATCCCGAGGCCGTCTGGTACACCTTCGTCGACGAGCAGGACATCGACGAGATCATCGAGAGCCATCTGGTGGGCGGCAAGCCGGTCGAACGCCTGATGGTCGATCACTGATTGACCTCAGTGACCTCAGCCCCGGCCTCGGCTGAAACGCTGAATCACCGAAACCACGGCGCCACGGCGCCAAAGCCAGCCACCCTGCTTCCTGTTCCCATGAACGCGCATACCCAGGTACTTACCGTCGCCGGCCCCGTCGGYGCCATCGACGTTTCAGTCGACCTGCCGCAGGCCGGCGCCCCGCGCGGGCTCGCGCTGGTGGCCCACCCGCATCCGCTGTTCKGCGGCACCAAGGACAACAAGGTAGCGCAGACGCTGGCACGCAGTTTCGTGCAGCTTGGCTACGCCACCGTGCGCCCGAACTTCCGTGGCGTCGGCGGCACCGCCGGCAGCCACGACAACGGCGTGGGCGAGCAGGACGACCTGCTGGCTGTCATCGGCTGGATGCGTACCCAGTCCGCGTGGTCGCCGGATGCCGCCACGCTGCCGCTGGCGCTGGCCGGCTTCTCGTTTGGCAGCTTCGTGGCCAGCCACGTCGCCCGGCGCCTGGCCGAAGCCGGCACGCCGGTGCAGCGCCTGGCCATGGTGGGCACTGCCGCCAGCCGCTGGGAAGTCGCCCACGTGCCGGCCGACACCATCGTCATCCACGGCGAGCAGGACGATACCGTGCCGCTGGCGAGCGTGTTCGACTGGGCCCGCCCGCAGGAGCTGCCGGTGATCGTGATCCCCGGCGCCGACCACTTCTTTCATCGCAAGCTGCACCTGATCAAGCAGCTCGTCGTCAATGCGTGGGACCAGTGACGGGGGCGGYGCGCCGCCCCGCCATGTCACCGGATGCACTCCCCGCCCCTTTTTTTTGCCGGAAACTGAAACATGTTGAATAGAGCCACGCCGCTTTTCGCGTCCGCCAACACATCCGCCCTGGTCACCGCAGCCATCGTCGGCGCCGCCGTCGTGCTTGCCCCGGCTCCCGTGCGCGCCCAGGGCGTGCCGATGCCGCAGGTGGCGGCCAAGTCCTGGATGCTGTATGACGTCACCAGCGGCCAGGCCCTGGCTTCGCAGAACGCCGATGTGCGCATCGAGCCAGCTTCGCTGACCAAGCTGATGACCGCCTACCTGGCGTTCGCCGCACTCAAGGAAAAGCGCCTCACGCTGGACCAGACCGTAGTGCCGACCACGATCGTGCAGAAGGTCAAGAGCGACGAATCCCGCATGTTCCTGGAAGCCAACAAGCCGGTCAGCGTGCAGGACCTGTTGCTGGGCTTGATCGTGCAATCGGGCAATGACGCGGCGCTGGCGCTGGCCGAAGCCGTGGGCGGCTCGGAAGAAGGCTTCGTGGCGATGATGAATCGCGAGGCCCAGCGGATGGGCATGAAGAACACCCACTTCAGCAACACCGACGGCATCCCCGACCCGAACCACTACACCACGGCCATGGACCTGGCCACGCTGACCACGCGGATCATCAAGGACTTCCCCGAGTACTACAGCATGTACTCGCAGAAGGAATTCACCTACAACAAGATCCGCCAGCCCAACCGCAACCGCCTGCTTTACATCGACCCCACCGTGGACGGCCTCAAGACCGGCCACACCAAGTCGGCCGGCTATTGCCTGATCTCCTCGGCCAAGCGTCCGCTGGCCAATGTGCCTAACGGTTCGCGCCGCCTGGTCTCGATCGTGATCGGCACCACCACCGAAGCGGTCCGCACCCAGGAAAGCCTGAAGATCCTGAACTACGGCTTCCAGTTCTTCGACACGCTGCGCCTGTACGACCGCGGCCAGGTGCTGGCCACGCCCGACATCTACAAGGGCAAGGAATCCACCGTCAAGATCGGCGTCAAGGACGAGACTTACATCACCGTGCCCAAGGGCACGGGCGGGCGCATCAAGCCGGTGCTGGAGCGCCAGGAACTGCTGGTGGCGCCGCTCACCGCCGGCCAGCAGGTCGGCACGGTCAAGCTGATGGACGGTGCCACCAAGGTGGCCGAGTTCCCGGTGGTGGCGCTGGAAGACGTGCCCGAGGCCGGCTTCTTCGGCCGCCTGTGGGATACCATCCGCTTGTGGTTCAAGCGCAAGTAAGGAGGGCATTGAAATGAGCGCCGACAATTCCGACCAGGGCAAGCCGGGCGACATCCCGCCGGCCGAGTCGCTGATCGAGTACCCCAGCCATTTCCCCATCAAGGTGATGGGCAGCATGCAGGATGGCTTTGCCGAAGCCATCGTGACGCTGGTGCAGGGCTTCGATCCCGACTTCCACGCCGGCAAGATGGAGATGCGCCCTTCCGCCAAGGGCAACTACCTCGGCCTGACCGTCACGGTATGGGTCACCAGCCGCGAACAGCTCGACGAGCTGTACCGCGCACTGACGTCGCACCCGATGGTGAAGGTAGTGCTGTAGCCGGTTGAGCGGTGTAGCGGGCCGGCGAGCTTGCCGTAATCCTCCCGCCATGCGGGAGAAGGGTGAGCGTATCCAGTGCTGCAGTGCTGGACAGAAACAATGGCTCCGCTTGTTGTGGCTCCTAGCTAAGCCACCCCTCTCCCCGCCCCTCTCCCCGTGAGGGGAGAGGGAGTAACAACAATCAGGCACTTCGGACCGGGCTGGCCTGTTCGCTCGGCTTCGTCTGGCGCCTAAAACAACAAATCATGAACACCATCACCCTCAAGCCCGGCAAGGAAAAATCCTTGCTGCGCCGCCACCCCTGGGTCTACGCCACCGGCGTGGATACCGTCGAAGGCCGCTGCGAGCCCGGCAGCACCGTGATCGTGCGCGCCGCCGACGGCCGCTTCCTGGCGCGCGGGGCGTACAGCCCCTCTTCCCAGATTCGCGTGCGGGTGTGGAGCTTCGACGAGAACGAGCCGGTCGATCACGCCATGTTCAAGCGGCGCGTGTCCGCCGCCCTCGCGCATCGCAAGCAGTGGGTGAAAGACAGCGACGCCGTGCGCCTGATCTTCGGTGAATCCGACCGCCTGCCGGGCCTGATCGTCGACTACTACGGCAGCGGCGCCAACGGCCAGCTGGTGTGCCAGTTCAATGCGGCCGGGGTCGAAGCCTGGAAGGACGCCCTGGTGCAGGCGCTCGTCAAGGAAACCGGCTGCCCGAACGTGTACGAGCGCTCCGACGCCGCCGTGCGCGAGCGCGAAGGCTTGCCGCTGGTGACCGGCGTGCTGGCCGGCGCCGAGCCCGACCCCGAGCTCAGCGTGACCGAGCACGGCGTGCGCTACTACGTGGACGTGAGGAGCGGCCACAAGACCGGCTTCTATGTCGACCAGCGCGACAACCGCAAGCTGGTGGGCGACCTGGCCAACGGCCGCGAGGTGCTCAACTGCTTCTGCTACACCGGCGGCTTCTCGCTGGCGGCGCTGCGCGGCGGCGCCACCTCGGTGACCTCGATCGACTCCTCCGGCGAGGCGCTCAAGACCGCCGCGGGCAACGTCACCCTCAACGGCTTCGACCCCGAGCGCGCGACCTGGCTCGACGCCGATGTGTTCAAGTCGCTGCGCCAGTTCCGCGCCGACGGCCGCCAGTTCGACCTGATCGTGCTGGACCCGCCCAAGTTCGCGCCATCGGCCCAGCATATCGACCGCGCCGCGCGCGCCTACAAGGAGATCAACCTGGTCGGCCTGCAGTTGCTGCGCCCGGGTGGCCTGCTGTTCACCTACTCATGCTCCGGCGCGATCAGCATGGAACTGTTCCAGAAGATCGTGGCGGGCGCGGCGACCGATGCCCGCGCCGATGCGCGCATCCTGCGACGCCTCTCGGCCGGCACCGATCACCCGATGCTGGCGGCCTTCCCCGAAGGCGAGTACCTCAAGGGCCTGCTGCTGGAAAAGATCTGACAACCAAGGGCATTGGCCGAAGCCGCCGAACGGGCCAAAGCCGCACGCCATGACGACGGCTGTCTCTCCCTCGCCCCTCAGGGGGAGAGGGCCGGGGAGAGGGGGGGCTTAGTCAATATGACTCCCCTGGGGCAAAGAGGGCTGGCCCGCCGCGAGGAATCAAACGCGGGTTAGCATGACTGCCAGAGCCGCATGGTGTGGACAGTGCCACACC
>NZ_JBFTSF010000058.1:0-27406 GCF_056399905.1 Cupriavidus sp. 01L46 | reverse complement strand
GTGCGCTGCAGCAGCCGGCGCACGGGTGCCGGCATGCGCGCGGGTTGGGTTTGGCAGCGTCAGGTTTAAGTAAGCCGTCGAGCGTAAGTTCGCAGCCAGGCAGCCACGCTATATCAGGAGACAAACAAATGTCCGCCATCGAGTCCGTGATGCAGGAGCATCGCATTTTCAATCCCCCGGAGTCGTTCGCCAAGCAAGCTGCGATCCCCAGCATGGAGGCTTACCAGGCTTTGTGCGACGAGGCCGAGCGCGACTACGAGGGTTTCTGGGCGCGCCACGCCCGCGAGCAACTGCACTGGACCAAGCCCTTCACCAAGGTGCTGGACGAGAGCAATGCGCCGTTTTACAAGTGGTTCGAGGACGGCGAGCTCAATGCCTCCTTTAACTGCCTGGACCGCAACCTGGACAACGGCAATGCCGAGAAGGTGGCCATTGTCTTCGAGGCCGACGACGGCACTGTTACCAAGGTCACCTATCGCCAGCTGCATGCCCAGGTGTGCCAGTTCGCCAACGGCCTCAAGGCGTTGGGCATCAGGAAGGGCGACCGCGTCGTCATCTATATGCCCATGTCCGTCGAGGGCGTCGTAGCCATGCAAGCCTGCGCGCGCCTTGGCGCCACGCACTCGGTGGTGTTCGGCGGCTTCTCCGCCAAGTCGCTGCAAGAGCGGCTGGTCGACGTGGGCGCGGTGGCGCTGATCACCGCCGACGAGCAGATGCGCGGCGGCAAGGCGTTGCCACTCAAGGCCATCGCCGATGAAGCGCTGGCGCTGGGTGGCTGCGAAGCCGTGAAGAGCGTGATCGTGTACCGCCGCACGGGCGGCAAGGTCAACTGGGCCGAAGGCCGCGACCGCTGGATGGACGATGTCGCCGCCGGCCAGCCGCTGACCTGCGAAGCCGAGCCCGTCAGCGCCGAGCATCCGTTGTTCGTGCTCTACACCTCGGGCTCAACCGGCAAGCCCAAGGGCGTGCAGCACAGCACCGGCGGCTACCTGTTGTGGGCGTTGATGACGATGAAGTGGAGCTTCGACATCAAGCCCGACGACATGTTCTGGTGTACCGCCGATATCGGCTGGGTCACCGGGCACACCTATATCGCCTACGGTCCGCTGGCCGCCGGCGCCACGCAGGTGGTGTTCGAAGGGGTGCCCACGTATCCCAACGCCGGCCGCTTCTGGGACATGATCGCGCGCCACAAGGTCAGCATCTTCTACACCGCGCCGACCGCGATCCGCTCGCTGATCAAGGCGGCCGAGGCCGACGAGAAGATCCATCCCAAGCAATACGACCTGTCCAGCCTGCGCCTGCTGGGCACGGTGGGCGAGCCGATCAACCCCGAAGCGTGGATGTGGTACCACCGCAATATCGGCGGCGAGCGCTGCCCGGTGGTCGACACCTTCTGGCAGACCGAGACCGGCGGCCACATGATCACGCCGCTGCCGGGCGCCACGCCGCTGGTGCCGGGCTCGTGCACCTTGCCGCTGCCGGGCATCATCGCGGCCATCGTCGATGAGACAGGGCAGGACGTGCCGAATGGCAGCGGTGGCATCCTGGTGGTCAAGCGGCCCTGGCCTTCGATGATACGCACCATCTGGGGCGACCCGGAGCGCTTCAAGAAGAGCTACTTCCCGGAAGAGCTCGGCGGCAAGCTGTACCTTGCCGGCGACGGCTCGATCCGTGACAAGGAGACCGGCTACTTCACCATCATGGGCCGTATCGACGACGTGCTCAACGTTTCGGGCCACCGCATGGGCACGATGGAAATCGAGTCCGCGCTGGTGTCCAACCCGATGGTGGCGGAAGCCGCGGTGGTGGGCCGCCCTGACGACATGACCGGCGAGGCCATCTGCGCCTTCGTGGTGCTCAAGCGCTCCCGCCCGAACGAGGAAGAAGCCAAGCAGATCGCCGCCGAACTGCGCAACTGGGTGGGCAAGGAGATCGGCCCGATCGCCAAGCCCAAGGACATTCGCTTCGGCGATAACCTGCCCAAGACGCGTTCCGGCAAGATCATGCGGCGCCTGTTGCGCTCGCTGGCCAAGAACGAAGAGATCACCCAGGACACGTCCACCCTGGAAAACCCCGCCATCCTGGAGCAGTTGAAGCAGGCACAATAACGCGATAGCGCGGTCATACGCCCCTGCCGGCACGCCTTGCGCGTGCCGGCAGATAGCTTGCTCGCCCAACCCGGCTGCCCAACCACTGCTCCCATGCCTGATGAACAGTCGCGCTTTCGCCGACGGCTGCTGCTGTACTACGGCTTGTTCACGATAGGCTTGTTTGTCTTTATCGGCATGATGGGCCTGCTGGAGCGTTCCAGCGGCGACGCCCTCTGGCTCGGTTACGTCTTCCTGTTCGTCACCATCGCCATCTATGCGTGCATCGGGCTGATCTGCCGCACCTCCGACCTCAACGAATATTATGTAGCTGGCCGGCGCGTGCCCGCGCTGTTCAACGGCATGGCGATCGCGGCCGACTGGATGAGCGCGGCATCCTTCATCGGCCTGGCCGGCATCCTGTTCGCGTCGGGCTACGAAGGCCTGGCCTACGTGATGGGCTGGACCGGCGGCTATTGCCTGGTCGCGTTCCTGCTCGCGCCCTACCTGCGCAAGTACGGCGGCTACACCATCCCCGACTTCCTCGCCGCGCGCTATGGCAATGGCAAGCTCGGCGGCAACATGCCGGTGCGCGCGATCGCCGTGATAGCGGCTTCGCTATGTTCGTTCGTCTATCTGGTGGCGCAGATCCAGGGGGTAGGGCTGATCGTCACGCGCTTTATCGGCGTGGAGTTCGCCGTCGGCGTGTTCTTCGGCCTGGCCGGCATCCTGGTGTGCTCCTTCCTTGGCGGCATGCGCGCGGTGACCTGGACCCAGGTTGCGCAATACATCATGCTGATCGCGGCCTTCCTGGTCACGGTCTCGATGATCGCGTGGAAGCACCATCACCAGGCGCTGCCGCAGCTGAGCTACGGCACGCTGCTGCAGCAGCTCGACACGCGCGAGCGCAGCATCGAGCGCGACCCGGCCGAGCAGGCCGTGCGCGAGTACTATCGTCAGCAGGCCATCCAGATGCAGGACCGTATCTCGCGGCTGCCGCAATCGTTCGATGACGAGCGCAATGCGCTGTCCGCGCGCTTGCAGGAGCTGCGCTTGCGTAACGCCCCGCTGCGCGAGATCAAGACGGTGGAGCGCGAGCGGGTCGAGTTTCCGCGTGACATAGCGGCGGCCCAGCAGCAATGGAACCAGCAGCGCGAAGAAGCTCTGGCGCGCAGCCAGCCYTCCACGCCGTCGACCGAGCCCTATCCGTCGCCCTCGGAGGCGGAGCGCAAGACCAAACGGCTGAACTTCGTGTTGCTGGTGTTCTGCCTGATGCTGGGCACCGCCAGCCTGCCACACATCCTGACGCGGCTCTACACCACACCCTCGGTGAAGGAGTCGCGCAACTCGGTGGCGTGGGCGGTGTTCTTCATCGCGCTGCTCTATGTCTCCGCGCCCGCGCTCGCGGCGCTGGTCAAGTACGAATTCTTCCAGCACCTGGTTGGCACGCCATACGCGGAACTGCCGCAGTGGGTGGTGCAATGGCGCAAGGTCGACCCGCCGGTATTCGGCATTCGCGATGTAAACGGCGACGGCATCGTGCAATGGGCGGAGATCCTCATCCAGCCCGACATGATCGTGCTGGCCGCACCGGAAATCGCAGGCTTGCCCTATGTCGTCTCGGGGCTGGTTGCCGCCGGCGCGCTGGCGGCGGCGCTGTCCACCGCCGACGGCTTGCTGCTCACCATTGCCAACGCGCTGTCGCACGACGTTTTCTATCACATGGTCGACCGCACCGCGAGTCACCAGCGGCGTGTCACCACCGCCAAGATCGTGCTGCTGGGCGTGGCCCTGTTTGCCTCTTACGTCACCTCGCTGCGTCCCGGCAATATTCTCTTTCTCGTCGGCGCGGCCTTCTCGCTGGCCGCGTCCAGTTTTTTCCCGGTGCTGGTGCTGGCGATCTTCTGGCGCCGCACCACGGCTGCGGGCGCGGTGGCGGGCATGGTGGCCGGACTCGGTGTGGCGGTCTACTATATCTTCGTCAACTACCCGTTCTTTACCCGCATGACCGGCATTTTCGGCAATCGCTGGTTCGGCGTGGACCCGATCGCYTCCGGCGCMTTCGGCGTGCCRGCCGGSTTTGCCGTGGCCATCCTGGTCAGCCTGCTGACGCCGCGCAACGCCCCGGTGATCGACCGTCTCGTGACGTACTTGCGACGCGGATAGGGCCTTCGATCATGAAACACTAGATTTGCGAAACAACACTCTGATATACTCGCGGACTTGCTGGAGAGATGGATGAGTGGTTTAAGTCGCACGCCTGGAAAGCGTGTATAGGTTAATACCTATCCGGGGTTCGAATCCCCGTCTCTCCGCCAGAACAACGGAAAAAGCCCTTGATATTCAAGGGCTTTTTCTATTTCCGGGGCAGGTTCAGGGGCAGCGTGCGCGCCTTGCGCCCTGGCACGGGCGGATTCCCCACGCATAAAAAAGCACCTGTAGCAGGTGCTCTTTTATTTCCCGCGGTTGAACGGGGAGGGGTAGGGGGCCGAACCGGGTCGGCAAACTCATTGGGATCCGGTTCGGACTTGCAAGCCTAATCGGCTTGCTCGATCTCACTGCCATCTTGGCCAGAGKATCATCTGCCACTTACCTTCGCTTTGCTACTGCGCGTCTCAGTCGGCAGGACTCCAGTATAGGTCAGCAGAAGTCGGGGTCAACCTGAGTTTAATGGCGGGATGCTGGTGGCTCTCATGGACGGCTTATACGGGCGGGCCATCGTGCTTGTGAGCTCTGCTGCACGTGGCGATCCACGCGTATTCCCGATGCCGTCGCGGCAAACGCGCCGTGCTACGATCGATAAAAAATCGGGATGAGACACATAGTGAGCCAGGACATTGCAGCGCGTTTCGATACGGAGTTTGCCCCGCGGATTGCGCAGACGATCGCGGATTTATTCAAGCGCCGCATTCACGTCGAGGTGGTGCCGGACGAGCGCTCCGGCCGCGCCGCGCGCGTCCGCCTTTCCGGCGAGCCGTTCGATGAGCCGCGGCGGTTCGCGCAGCAGCTGAACGTCTACCTGTCGTGGGACAGCCTCGAGGTGGAAGCGCTGTTCGCTGCCGGTGGCGCGGAAAAATTCGAGCACTATCTCGCGGCCCTGCCGGGCAAGATGCGCGCGTGGCAAACACCCCGGCAGATCGATTTCGGGACGCGCTCGCAGGCAGACCCTACCGTGCTGCTTGGCGGGCTGGATTTCGAGCATTGAGACTGAGCTGTTCGGGCGATCTCACCGCATGCCCTGCAGCCTCTCCACGTTTCGCACCAGATCCACCAGCCCCGGCGCGACTTCCCGCTCGCGCGCGGCGAATGGCTTGGCTTGTGCCGATACCCCGCAGTTGAAGATCAGCCATTGCGAATCCACCGGCCGGAACAGCGGCACGGCAAAGGCATGGACATCGCTGCGCCATTCGCCACGGTTCACGCAGTAGCCCTTGGCCTCGAAATCCTGCCGCAGGCGGGAGAGTTGTGGCTGGAAGCGCAGGAAGGCATCGGGGTCCTGGAGGCGCAGGCGATTGAGCACGCTTTCGCGCTCTTCGGCGGGTGCCTTGCATAGCCAGGCCTTGCCGATGGCGGTGGTGAGCATAGGCAGCGCGGCGCCGATGTCTGGCGTCACGACAAGGCTGTCGGTGGAGCKGGCGGTCTCCACATAGATCATCTGCGTGCGGTCGCGCATGCCTAGCGATACCGCGCCGCCCACACGGTCGGCGAGCTCTTTCATCAGCGGCCGGGCGATCTGGCGGATATGCATGCTGGCCAGCAGAGGATAGCCGAGCGAGAGCACGGGCGCACCGAGCCGGTACTTGGCTTGCGTGGCGTCGCGGCGCAGGTAGCCGAGCACGGTCAGCGTGTGCGTGAGCCTTGCCACGGCTGATCTCGACTTGCCGGTGCGTTGTGCAAACTCCTTGTTGCCGAGCAGGGATTCGCCAGGACGGTAGGCCAGCAGGATATCGATGCCGTGCGCGAGCGTGGTGGCGAACTGGCGGTCGCCGGTGTCGCGCTCGTCGGCCACGGGCGTGCCGCGCGATGTGGCGGGTGATGCGCCGGGTGATGGCGCCGATGCCATCACGCGATCCCCAGCGACGTTTCCACGCGCCGGACYATCCGCAGCAGGCGCGGCCCCATTTCGCGTTCGAGCTTTCGTGGCGTCATCCTGGCGCCTGGCGCCCCGCAATTGAAGACCAGCACCTCGCCGTCGATCTCGGCGCGCATTGGCACGGCCACCGCATGCACATCGCGCTGCCATTCCCCGCGCGACAGGCAAAAGCCGAGCGTGGCGAAATCGTGCGCCGCGGCTTCCAGCGCGGCGGCGTGCGCCTGCCATTGCGCGGCGTCGCTGGCGCGTAGCGCCGCCAGCACCGGCTCGCGCTCGTCGGGGGATGCCTGGCACAGCCAGGCGCGTCCGATGGCGGTGGGGAGCATGGGCAGCGATGCGCCGATATCGGGCCGGAAGGCGATGGCGTCGTGCCCGCGGCTGGTTTCCACGTAGACCATTTGCAGCCGGTCGCGCAGGCCGAGCGAGACCGAGCCGCCCACTTCGTCGGCGAGCTGCTTCATCAGCGGGCGCGCAAGCTGCCTGACCTTGAGGCTGGCTAGCAGCGGGTAGCCAAGCGAGAGCGCGGTGGAGCCCAGCCGGTAGCGGCGCAGATCGGTGTCGTAGCGCAACAGGCCGCGTGCCGCCAGCGTGTATGTCAGGCGACTGATGGTGGCCTTGGAAAGCCCGGTGCGCTCCGCTAGTTGCTTGTTGCTCATGACCGGCTCTCCCACGCGAAAGCACTGCAGCAGCGCAAGCCCGTGCGCCAGCGTGGTGGCGAAGGCGGGGTCCGGATGATGGGGGCGGGGCGGCATCTGGCGTGGGAGAAAAGCGGTTCAAAGGCGGCGCATGGGCTGCGTCGCAGGGCTGGGTACGCATCCATCATAGCCATTGCCGGGCATTCCGGGCACACCTCGCGTTCAAGATAGCGAAACATCGATCCGCCTTTCGGGCACGGGTTGCTACGCTGGTTTCCACGCAGCCGATCCCGGCCGCACTTACCGGATGGAGCAAGACCGATGATCAGGGAACCGGACGCCTTTCAAGCCTTCCTGGCCGAATTGCGGCGTTTCGTGCGCGAGCGGCTGGTGCCGCGCGAGGCCGAGGTGGCCGCGCTCGATGCCATACCCGATGCGTTGGTAAAGGAAATGGCCGAACTGGGCCTGTTCGGCTTTTCGATTCCCGAGGCGTACGGCGGCGCCGGCATGACAACCGAGGAACTCGTGCTGGCGGCGCTGGAGTTGTCCCAGTGCTCGGTGGCCTTCCGCGCGCGGGTGGGCACCAATACCGGTATTGGCTCGGAAGCGCTGGTGGCGGATGGCACGCCGGAGCAGAAGCGCCGCTACCTGCCTTTGCTCGCCAGTGGCGAGCTGACCGGCGCGTTCGCGCTGACCGAGCCGGAGGCCGGCTCGGATGCCACGGCGCTGACGACTTCCGCGCGGCGCGACGGCGACCACTATGTGCTCAACGGCACCAAGTGCTTCATCACCAATGCGCCCATTGCAGGCTTGTTCACCGTGATGGCGCGTACCGATCCCGCGCGCGGCGGGGCCGCCGGCATCTCTGCGTTTATCGTGGAGCGCGGCACGCCGGGCCTGACCACGGGGCAGCCGTATCGCAAGATGGGGCAAGAGGGTTCGCCGGTCTCTGAGGTGCATTTCAACGACTGCCGCGTACCCGGCGCCAACCTGATCGGGGGCGAGGAAGGGCAGGGATTTCGCACGGCGATGAAGGTGCTCAACAAGCAGCGCATCCACCTGGCGGCGCTGTGCACCGGGCCGGCCATTCGCATGCTGGACGAAGCGATCCGCTTCGTCACCGGGCGCCAGCAGTTCGGCCAGCCGCTGGCAGAGTTCCAGCTGGTACAGGCGATGATCGCCGATTGCCAGACGGAGATTTTTGCTGCGCGCGCGCTGATCATGGAAACGGCGCGCCAGCGCGATCGCGGCGAAGACGTGACCATGCAAGCCTCGATGTGCAAGTACTTTGCCTCCGAGATGTGCGGGCGCGTGGCGGATCGCTGCGTGCAGATGTTTGGCGGCTACGGCTATATCGCGGACTTCGGCATCGAGCGCTTCTATCGCGACGTACGCTTGTTCCGCCTGTACGAAGGCACCAGCCAGATCCACCAGCTCAATATCGCCAAGCGCACGCTGGCGCAGGCCGCGGCGAGCTGATCACGAATATGCAGAACAGCCGCCGGCCAGCTTGCCAGGCGGCGTCATTGCCTCAAGGAGACACCATGTTGAAAACCTTGCTTGCAGCGGGCTCCGTCCTGCTAACCCTGCTTGGGCTTGCGCAACCGGCGCTGGCCGAGGCAAGCTATCCCGCCAAAGTGATCCGCCTGGTCGTGCCGTTCCCGCCGGGTGGGTCCACCGACACGCTGGCGCGCTTGCTGGCCGAGCAATTGAAGGAAGAACTCGGCCAGACCGTGGTGGTTGAGAACAAGGCAGGCGCTGGCGGCAATATCGGCGGCGATGCGGTGGCCAAGGCTGCGCCCGATGGCTACACGCTGCTGCTGGCCGCGGCCGGTCCCACGGTGATCAACCCCAGCCTTTACGCGCGCATGTCCTATGAGCCCCTGCGAGACCTCGTACCGGTCACGATGCTGGCGCGCGAGCACAACCTGATGGCGGTCAACCCGTCGGTGCCGGCGCACAACCTCAAGGAGTTCATCGCCTATGCCAAGAGCAAGCCCGGGCAGCTCAGCTTTGGCTCGCCGGGCAACGGCACCACGGCGCAACTCGCCGGCGAGTTGCTGAACCAGTCCGCCGGCATCAAGCTGCAGCACGTGCCATACAAAGGCAGCGGCCCGGCGGTGGCCGACCTGATCGCGGGGCATATCACGCTGATGATCGACAACATGCCGGCATTGCTGCCGTTTGTGCAATCGGGCCGCCTGCGTGCCCTGGCGGTGGCCAGCGACAAGCGCGCCAGCGCCTTGCCAGATGTGCCGACGGTCGAGGAGGCCGGGCTCCGGGGCTATGTGGTGACCGCGTGGAAGGGGCTGATGGCGCCGGCTGGCACGCCGCGCCCGATCATTGCCAAGCTGCATGATGCGACCGTGAAGATCCTGGCCAAGCCGCAGATTCGCAAGCGCCTGGTGGACCTCGGTGCGGAGCCGGTAGGCAACACGCCCGAGCAGTTCGCCGCACTGATCCGCAGCGATACGGCGTGGTGGGCCGCGCTGGTGAAGTCGACCGGCACCACGCTCGACTAAGAGGCCATTTCAAAAAGATGCTGGCGTCGTTGCGCGGCCTTGGCCGATCCACTTGTACTGTCTGCGGCCGCGCGCCTCGCCAGAACCGCTTCGCTTCATTTTGAAACAGCCTCTAAGCACGCTGCCCTGAGCCAATTTCCATCACACCAGCACATCGCCTGGGCACCCGCATGAACCACATAGATCAAGACGCGCACGCCGCGCAGCAGAACGGCCCGCTCGCCGGCGTGCGCATCCTCGACATGGCCACGGTAGTCGCCGCGCCATTTGCCAGCACGCTGTGCGCGGACATGGGCGCGGACGTCGTCAAGCTCGAGTTGCCCGATGGCACCGATCCGCTGCGCGGGCTTGCGCCGGTGAAGGGCAAGCTGCCGCTGTACTGGAAGGTCACCAATCGCGGCAAGCGCGGCATCACGCTGGATGTGCGCAAGCCGGAAGGACGCGCGCTGTTCCTCAAGATGCTGCCGCGGTTCGATGTGCTGGTAGAGAATTTCCGCACCGGCACGCTGGACCGCTGGGGCCTCGACGCCGAGACCTTGCGCGCGGCCAATCCGCGACTGACGATCCTGCGCCTGACCGGCTTTGGCCAGACCGGGCCGTATGCGGGGCGAGCCGGCTTCGCGCGCGTGTTTGAGGCGATGAGCGGATTCACCAACCTAGCGGGCGATCCGTCGGGCTCACCCATGCACATGAACTATCCGATGGGCGACATGGTGGCCGGCCTGTTCGGTGCGTTCTCGATCGCGGCTGCCGTGGCCGACAGCCGGCGCGCGCACACGCATGGCAACGAGGCGCGCGCCCGCGAGATCGACCTGTCGGCCACCGAGGCACTGTTCCGCTTGCTGGAGCCGTTGGCCGTGGAGTACGAGCAACTGGGGCAGGTGCGCCAGCGCGCGGGCAATCGCGCTACTTACACCGCGCCATCGAATATGTACGCTACCGCGGACGGACAGTGGGTTTCGCTCGTGGCGTCATCAGACCCGATCTTCCGCCGGCTCTGCCATGCCATCGGCGAACCTGCCATGGCCGACGATCCGCGCTATGCCAGCAACCCGGCGCGCGTGTGCCATCTCGATGCGCTCGACGCCATCGTCAAGACCTGGTTTGCCKCGCATGACTACGAAGCCGTGGCGCGGGCGCTGGGCGCGCATGAGATCCCGTTCAGCAAGATCTTCACCATTGTCGATATCCTGGAGGATCCGCATTTCCAGGCGCGCGGCGCGGTCGTCCGCTTGCCCGATCCCGATCTCGGCTCGATTCCCGCGCCCTGCATGGTGCCGAGGTTTTCCGGCCATGCGCCACCGGCGCCCCGCAGCGGCCCCGCGGTGGGCGAGCACAGCGCGGCCTTCTACGCCGAGCTTGGCCTGACGCCGGCCGATCTGGAAACGCTGCGCGAACGACAGGTGGTCTGACAAGCGCGGTGCACCGGCGTTGCGGTAGCCGCGTGCGCAACTCGTGCTACAGTGGCCTGATCCGATTCTCCGGAGGAGCATCATGGCTAAGGATTCCACGCCGCATCTTCAGGCAATTGTCCAGACAGCGCCGCAGGCCGGGCGCTATGTGTGGGTGATCACGCTGGTCGATTTCGCTGCGCAGATGGTCAAGCGCACCATTGTTTCGGACGATACCTTCACCACCTCGGACGCGGCGCGCGTGGCTGGCGACGCGCAGCTCAAGGCGATGGCGGCGGACAAGTAGCCGCTACGCGCGCCATGGGAAAGCGCAGCGTTGACACTGCCGGCGCACAGCGGCCCGCTTGCTGACCGCAAGCGCAAGGCGCGGGAGCGATGATGAGCATGTGCGAGGCCTGTGCGCAGATACGGCCCGGCTCGACGGGTGGCACGGGGCATCCCCGGCTGCTTCTGACGGATACGCAGCGCATCAAGCCGCGTGGCCAGCCCGCGATCACTTTTGCCACTTACACCTGTGCCGATTGYGGCTGCCGCTGGCGCCATGAGAGCGACAAGAACGGCAAGGGGCCGGGTTGGTCGATACAGCCGGCAGACTGACGCGGCCTGAATTTACCTGAAAGCATTCCCGCCACCGCCTGGCAACAGGGCGGGGCGAATCCGTGGAGGCGCGGCGCTGGCCGCATCCACCCATCCATCATCGACAGGGGAGCGCAAGTTGGACACTGGACCTTTCACCCGCTACAAAGGCTTCGATCTCTACCCGCTGATCTATCGTCACCAGGCGGAACGTACCTGGCCCGAGCGCCGGCCGGATCGCAGCTTCAACGCGTCGGTGGTGATCTGCCGCGAGGGGCATGAGCCGGGAACCGAGCGCTCGCGCGTGTTTCGCCTTAGCGCCGCGCCCTGGGACAATATCGGCACCGCCCGCCGCGGCGCCGTGAAGTTCGGTGAGGACATCATCAACGGCCTGGTGCCGGGCGAGTCGGTTGCTGCGCTGTAGGGTACTGTAGGGCGCCATGGGGTGCGGTCAGGCGCGGCGGCCGCGGTGGCGGCGGGCGGCCACCGCAGCGCTTTGTCACGGGGTTATGGCATCACGGTGTCATGGCGCTGTACACCGTGTTCCGGAACCACGCGCGGTAATACTCGCGCTGCCCCGGCGCCTGCATCATCCAGATCGCCACGGTCTTCTCCTTCGGGTCGACCCAGAAGTAGGTGCCCCCGACCCCGCCCCAGTAGTAGTCCCCRACCGATCCCGGCGTGGCCGATTCGCCGGTGCCCGTACGTGTGCCGAAGCCCAGGCCAAAGCCATAGCCCGGTCCCGGCAGGTAGGCCGCGCCGCGCGCCAGGGAACGAGCGCCCATGATGCCAAGGTGGTCGGCCGTCATGTAGGCGACCGTCTTGGGCGATAGCAGGCGCACCCCGTCGATCTCGCCGCCATTGA
This sequence comes from Cupriavidus sp. 01L46, assembly GCF_056399905.1. NCBI lineage: Bacteria > Pseudomonadati > Pseudomonadota > Betaproteobacteria > Burkholderiales > Burkholderiaceae > Cupriavidus > Cupriavidus sp. 01L46. The sequence goes on along the minus strand of NZ_JBFTSF010000058.1, from coordinate 15,213 downwards.
GCAGCATCTGGGCAAAGCGGAAGTAGTCGGCCGCGGTCGACACCAGGCCGCCGCCACCCGATTCAAGCTTCGGGGCGCGGCGTACGTCGATCAGCCCGACCGGCACCTTGCTGTCGGGATCGACGGCAAAGGGCTCCGCAATGCGGCCTTGTTGTGCCGGAGGAACCCAGAAACCGGTGTCCTTCATCTGCAGTGGCGTAAAGATCCGCTGCTGCAGATGCGTGGCCAGGGTCTGGCCCGACACGCGCTCGAGCAGGGCGCCCAGGACATCGGTGGAGCGGCTGTATTCCCAAGTGGTGCCGGGCTGGAACTGCAGCGGCACCTTGGCGAGACGCGCGATGAACTCGGTATTGCTTTGCTCGGTGGCATCCACGTCAAGCCGCTTGTATTCCTCCTTGACAAGCGACTTGCCGAACACGCCGTAGGTCAGGCCAGAAGTGTGGCGCAGCAGGTCCTGCACGGTCATTTCGCGCTGGGCGGGCACCAGTTCCAGCACGGGCTTGCCGGCGGCGTCGGTCTTCTCCACGCCAACGCGCAGGTCCTTGAGCTCGGGCAGGTACTTCGACACCGGGTCGGCCAGCTGGATGCGGCCGTCCTCCACCATCATCATGACCGCCACCGAGACGATCGGCTTGCTCATCGAGTAGATGCGGAATATCGAGTCCGGGCGCATCGGCACCTTACCCGCCGCATCCTGCCAGCCAATGGTCTGCGTGTTGACGATGCTGCCGTTGCGGGCCACCAGGTACACGGCGCCGGGAATGCGCCCTTGCGCGACATCGGCACGCACGCGTGCGCTCATGCTGTCCAGTTGCGTGGCGGAGAAGCCGGTCGTGAGCGGCGCGGTATTTTGCGTGTTGGCCGGGGCCGCGCAGGCGGCCAGCAGTGCGACCGCCAGCGCCGGCAAAGTGCTACGTATCATTTGTCTCATCCTTTGTCTTATCGTTGTCTTGGCAATGTCTTATCGATGCAGCATCGGTGTGGCACCGATGTGGCATCGGGAAGGGCTCGATTGCGGCAAAAGCAACGCGATCATGGCATGCAGCGTGGCGCGCGTGAATCGAGGCTCACCCGAATCGGGCCGCGCGCCATGCTACGATCCCGACAAATTACGATCCCGACAAATCATCGGAGGTGAAGATGGCAAAACACGTGTTCACTCGCAGCCAGTACCTGGCCATCCTCAATGAAAGCCTCAAGAACGACCCGAGGTGGAAGCCAGGCATGGCCTTTGTCTTTCATCCGCTGGGCGCGGACGAAGCCAGCGCGACCGGTGTAGGATGCACCGGCCCCGACGAGGCGTTTCCCGTCTATGCGGAGATCGAGCGGGTGGCGGCGGATTTGATCGAGGTGAGGGAGGCGCGGTAGGGACTGGCGCGGTGACGCCATGCAGTGCCGGCCAGGCATGCATCGCGTCATGTGCACGTCGGAAAGGCGGGCTCTCCCGCCGACCTGCGTACAATACCGCCCCAGACAGACTCTAGCGGAACAAGCCGTGAAAAAGACCGACCTCGAAAAGAACAAAGCGTTGAAGCTCGCAAACAGCCTGAAGCTGTCCGCCGCAGTCCGTGCCGGCCGTGATACCGGCCCGGCCAAGGTCGATCGCCGCGAGCAGCGCCGGCTCGACCAGGAACAAGGCCTGGTGCCGTTTGCGTGCAAGCTGGATGCCGAGCTGGTGAAGCGCCTGCAGGCACTGGCACCGGCACATGCCGGTGGCATGAGCGGCCTGCTGAAGGAAGCGCTGGAACGCGGCCTGCCGCAGGAAGACGCCGCAGCCTGATTGCAGCGCGCTGGGCCGGGTGGCCATGAAGCACTGATTTGTGCTTTTTTGTCCACGCGAACGCAGTGGCATGCAGGACCGTAGCAAACAGAAGCAAGCAAAACGCCCGCTGGGTTTCAGCGGGCGTTTTGTTTTTGAGGGCTTGTCACCCGGATGCCGTTCCCGTGTCGGCGAGGGCAAGGGCTTAGTGCCCGGCGAGGCACGCCTGGGCGGAAGGAACGGAGCGGCCGCGGGGACCGCTCCAGGGACCACGGCCTGTGCTGGCCGTCATCGCCTCGGGGTGGTGCAAAGGGCGCTCAGTCCTCTTCGCCTTCTTCCGAGTCGAGGAAGTCGCGGCGAAGCATCCAGTTTTCGATGGCTTCATCGCAGATTTTCTTGAGCTTCTGCTTTTCCGGCACTTTGTCGAACAGCTCAAAGTTCACCAGCGCGATGCCGGCGTCGGAGATGTAGAACAGGCGGCCGGGCTCCTCGTAATGCACGATGCGCCCGTCGATGCCGCTTTCCTCGCTGTCGACCGGCATGTCTTCCAGCTCCACCACCCGGCAGGTGAAGCGGGGCGCGCGGGTGTGGGTCAGATATTCAAATTCGTCATGCATGACCTCGCCGCCCTTGGGCGTAAAGATCGCGAAGCCCCAGATAAAGCGGGGCATCGGCAGATCGGACAGATCATCAATCTCGTCCATGGTGTTCTCCCTGATTCGATAACCCGCATTATCGCTCGGCCAGGGCACAAGCACCAAAATGTTCTGGCGATGACCTGCTTGAGGCCTACTTGACCGCGTGGCAGTTGGTGTAGGCCGGCGGCGCGCTGTGGTTTCCTTGCTAGCTAGCCTGGTGGCTGGACGCTGAGATGAGACAGGCTCGGCTGTGTCGTCCCTCAGGACAGCATATAGCCGCTGGCCAGTGCCCGGAAGCTCTCCACCTCGGCGGCCTGCCACGCGGCGTCGTGGCCATGCTCCTCGGCCAGGATTGCGGCCACCCGTGGCGCTGCCGCGCTGGCGGCGCCAGCCTCCAGGAACAGCGCGCGATTGCGCCGCGCCAGCACGTCCTCGACCCGCCGAGCCAGTTCGAAACGCGCGGCAAAGCGCACATGAGCGGCGGTCAGCCCGGCGCCGGGCACCAGCATTTCGTCGTTGCCGGGCAGCGTGTGCAGCATGCCGACCTCGTTGCCGTAGTAACGGTCCGGCGAGCCGCTGCCAGGCGCGGGCAGGTTCGCGGGCAAGCCTTGCGCGCCGTGCAGCGGCAGATCCGCTGTTACGCAGGGCGCGGCCGGCAGCATCTGGCGCTGGATGGCCGTGCCCACCACGTCCTCGGCCATCTTGCGGTAGGTGGTCCACTTGCCGCCGGTGACGGTGATCAGGCCGGCCTTGGACACCAGGATGGTGTGCTCGCGCGACAGCGAGGCGGTGGAGGCTTCGCCGGTGGCCTTGACCAGCGGGCGCAGGCCGGCCCAGACGCTGGTCACGTCGGCACGGGTTGGCGCGCGCGATAGGTAGCGCGTGGCGGTCTCCAGGATGAAATCGACATCGTCGGTGCCCGCGCGGGGCTCCAGCGGCAGGTCCTTGCGCGGCGTATCGGTGGTGCCGATGATGGTGTGGCCGTTCCAGGGCACGACGAAGAGCACACGGCCGTCATCGGTCTTGGGGATCAGGATGGCACGGTCGCCGGGCAGGAAGCTGCGCGGCAAGGTCAGGTGCACGCCCTGGCTGGGGGCCACCATKCTGCGCGCGCGGCCGTCTTCCATCTGGCGCACGGCATCGACCCACACGCCGGTGGCGTTGATCACGCAGGACGCTTTCAGGTCGAAGCTGGCGTCGCCCAGCACGTCCTTCACGGTGACGCCGTCGATCACCCCGTTGCGCTGCGACAGCCCGCTCACACGCAGGTAGTTGATGGCCGTGCCGCCAACGTCGAACAGCGTGCGCATCAGCGCGATGGCCAGGCGGGCGTCGTCGAACTGCCCGTCGAAATACAGGTTGCCGCCGCGCAGGGGCCGCCCGCCCACGTGCTCGGCCAGGGTCGGCGCCGCCGCCAGGGTTTCGCGGTGGTTGAGCCAGCGGCTGCCGGACAGGTTGAGGCCGCCCGCCAGCATGTCATATAGCTTCAGGCCGATGCCGTAGAAGGGCTGGTCGAACAACTGGTAGGCCGGCACCACGAAGCCGAGCGGCCACACCAGGTGCGGCGCGTTGCGGGCCAGCAGGCCACGCTCATGCAGCGCCTCGCGCACCAGGCTGATATTGCCCTGTGCGAGGTAGCGCACGCCGCCGTGGACCAGCTTGGTAGCCTTGCTGGAGGTGCCCTTGGCGAAGTCGGCGGCTTCCACCAGCAGCGTGCGGTAGCCGCGCGAGGCGGCGTCCACCGCCGTGCCCAGGCCGGTGGCGCCGCCGCCGATGACGATGACATCCCACTTCGGCTCGCGCTCGAGGGTGGCGAGCAAGGTGGCGCGGTCGGGCGGCAGGATGGGGGGGGGCAATGTCTGCATGATTCCTTGTTTGGTGCGAATGCGTGTCGCGGTGTGGCTCGTACGTACTTTTGTACTTGTCTTGTGTGGCTCGTGCCCTGCGCTCAGCCCGCGCTCAATTTGCCGAGTGCGGTGGCGCGCCATCTTCCCGCGCCCAGTCGCGTGCGCGCTCTACCGCGCGATGCCACCGCCAGAGCCGGTACGCGCGCGCGTCGGCGCTAAGGTTGGGCTCGAAGCGATGCTCCACCTGCCACTGGCTGGCGATCTCGTCCTCGCCGCTCCAGTAGCCGGTGGCCAGTCCCGCCAGGTAGGCGGCGCCAAGCGCGGTGGTCTCGGTCACGCGCGGGCGAACCACTGCCGTGCCAAGCAGGTCGGCCTGCATCTGCATCAGCAGGTCGCTGCGCGACGCGCCGCCGTCGACACGCAGCTCAGCCAGCGAGATGCCGGCATCCTTCTGCATGGCGTCCAGCACGTCCACGCTCTGCAGCGCGATCGACTCCAGCGCGGCGCGGGCAATGTGCGCGCGTCCGGTGCCGCGGGTCAGGCCGACCAGCGTGCCGCGCGCGAACGGATCCCAGTGCGGCGCGCCCAGGCCGGCAAAGGCTGGCACCAGCACCACGCCTGCGGTGTCGTCGCACTGGCGCGCCAGCGGCTCCACCTCGGGCGCGCTGTTGATGATCTGCAGCCCATCGCGCAGCCACTGGATGGTGGCGCCGCCCATGAACACGCCGCCTTCCAGGCAATACTGAGTGCGGCTGGCGGGCGGCGTGGTGCCGCCCAGCTGCCAGCCGATGGTGGTGAGCAGGCGATTTTGCGAAGTGACCGGCTGCGATCCCGTGTTCATCAGCAGGAAGCAGCCCGTGCCGTAGGTATTCTTGGCCATGCCCGGGGACAGGCAGGCCTGGCCGTAGGTGGCGGCCTGCTGGTCGCCGGCGATGCCGGCAATGGGGATCTCCGCGCCAAACAGCCGCAACGCTGTGCGCGCCACCTCGCCGCTGGAGGGCACCACTTCGGGCAACAGGCTGCGCGGGATGTCCAGCAGGTCGAGCAGGTCATCATCCCACTGGAAGGTATGGATGTTGAACAGCATCGTGCGCGACGCGTTGGAGACATCGGTGACATGGCGCTTGCCGTCCGTCAGTTGCCAGATCAGCCAGCTGTCGACTGTGCCGAACGCCAGCTCGCCACGCGCCGCGCGCTCGCGCGCGCCCTCGGTGTTGTCGAGCATCCAGCGCAGCTTGGTGCCGGAGAAGTAGGCGTCGATGATCAGGCCGGTCTTGTCGCGGAACAGCTCGCCGTGGCCGTCGGCCTGCAGTGCCTCGCACATCGGCGCGGTGCGGCGATCCTGCCAGACCAGCGCGCGGCCGATGGGCTCGCCGGTCTGGCGGTCCCACAGCACGGTGGTCTCGCGCTGGTTGSTGATGCCGATGGCGCTCACCTGGCTGGCCGCGACGCCGGCGTCGTTCAGCACCTCGTGCGCCACCGCCAGCTGCGACTGCCAGATCTCGTAGGGATCGTGCTCGACGTGGCCGGGGTGCGGGTAATATTGGCGGAATTCGCGCTGCGCGACCCGCGCCACGTTGCCGGCGTGATCGAACAGGATCGCGCGCGAGCTGCTGGTGCCCTGGTCGAGCGCCAGCACGAATTGCGGCAGGCCCGAAGGCTGGGTTTGCTTCATGCGTCTTGTCCTGGATTGACTGCTTCTACCACTACATTAACCGCTACATTAACCATTGCACTGACCATTGCAGGCGTGCCTTGCCGGCCGCCGGGATCCTTCATGTCCGATACCTTGCCCAATTGCGCTAGCCAGAACCCCGTCGTGTCCCGCGTTGCCACCTCGCTGGCGGCGCGCAGCCGTTTCGATGCCGGCGCGCATTTGCGGCTGACCGTGGCAGGGCGCCAGGTGGGCTGGCTGCCGCGCGCGCATGCGCTTATCCTGCGCGCGCAGGATACGGTGCCGGCCGTGCTGGGCGAGCCGCTGGATGGCAGCGTGGCGTTGCTGCCGGATTGCGGCGATGCCTGCACGCGCAGCGCGGCGCTGAAGGTACTGGCGCACTGGCTGGCGGATGCGGGCCATGTGCGCGGCTGGCGCGACGAGCTGTTCGCCGTCACGCCGGAACTCGCGGCGCCGGCCTTCGCGGTGATCGAGCGTGCAGCCGCGCGCTTTCTGGGGCTGCTGACCTTTGCCTCGCACATGAATGGCGTCATTGCCGGCGAGCGTGCGCTGTGGATTTCACGGCGCAGCGCCGCCAAGGCGGTCGACCCCGGCATGTGGGACAACCTGGTGGCAGGCGGCATGCCGCACGGCAGTGATCCGCTTGCCACGCTGGTGCGCGAGTGCGACGAGGAGTCGGGCATTGCGCCCGTGCTGGCGCAGCGCGCCGAGGCGCACGGCGTGATCGAAGTGCTGCGTGAAATCCCCGAGGGCGTGCAGTGGGAGGCCGTGTACGTGTACGACCTGTTGCTGCCGCCGGATTTCGTGCCGCATAACCGCGACGGGGAGGTGGCCGAGCACCGCCGTATCGAGCCGGAGGCATTGCTTGCTATCATGGCGGATGGCGCCATGACGGTCGACGCGACCCTGGTGACGCTGGATGCGCTCAATCGCCGCGGCTGGAGCGCCCCCGGCATCCMCCGCCCTTGATCGGCGCGCACTAGACAAAACCACACACGATGAGCAATACCGGATTCATTCTCACCATTTCCTGCCCGGACCAGCCGGGCATCGTCCATGCCGTCTCGGGCCTGCTGTTCCAGCACGGTTGCAACATCGTCGATTCCGACCAGTACGGCGATGAATTCACTGGCCGCTTCTTCATGCGGGTGCATTTCACGCCGGCCGCCGGCGGCCCGGACCTGGCCACGCTGAAGACCGCGTTCGCGCCGATCGGCGATCAGTTCGCCATGCAGTGGGACCTGTTCGATGCCAGCGTCAAGCCGCGCGTGATGATCATGGTGTCGAAGATCGGCCATTGCCTGAACGATCTGCTGTTCCGCGCCAAGGCCAGCGGCCTGCCGGTGGAGATCGCCGCCATCGTGTCGAACCACCGTGATTTCTACCAGCTTGCCGCGTCGTACGATATTCCGTTCTTCCACCTGCCGATGATGAACGCCTCGGCCGAGCAGAAGGCCGCGCAAGAGAACAAGGTGTTCGAGATCGTGCGCGAGCAGAACATCGACCTGGTGGTGCTGGCGCGCTACATGCAGGTGCTGTCTGATGACCTGTGCCGCAAGCTGGCCGGCCGCGCCATCAATATCCATCACTCGTTCCTGCCCAGCTTCAAGGGCGCCAAGCCTTACTATCAGGCGCACGACCGTGGCGTGAAGCTGATCGGCGCGACCGCCCACTACGTGACCGCGGCGCTGGACGAAGGCCCGATCATCGAGCAGGAAATCGAGCGCGTGGACCACAGCATGGATCCCGAGCAGCTTACCGCGGTGGGGCGTGACGTGGAATGCGTGGCGCTGGCGCGTGCCGTCAAATGGCATGCTGAGCACCGCATCCTGCTCAACGGCCACAAGACCGTCGTCTTCAAGTAAGGCCTCAGGCAAGTCCCCAGGCAAGCCCCTAAGCAAGTCCTTCACCAGGTGCCCGGCGCCAGCCGCGCCGGCACCGCCTCGCCCGCAGGGGAGCCGGCGCCGTGGCTGGCCGCTCTCAGGCCTGCGCGACCACACAGCGCACTCCGCTTTCTTCCAGCATGCTCTCGAATGGCGGCATTAACGGCTCGTCGGTGAAGAGCCGGTCGATCTCCGAGACGTGCGCCAGTTCCACCATGGCCTGCCGGTTGAACTTGCTGGCATCCGCCGCCAGCCAAACCTCGCGCGAATGCTCGATGATGGTCCGCGCTACCTTCACTTCGCGAAAATCGTAATCGCGCAGCGTGCCGTCGGCCTCGATGCCCGAGATGCCGATCAAGCCGATATCCACCTTGAACTGGCTGATGAACTCCACTGTGGCCTCGCCCACGATGCCGCGGTCGCGCGAGCGCAGCACGCCGCCGGCGACGATCACTTCGCAATCGGGGTTGTCGGCCAGGATGCTCGCCACGTTCAGGTTGTTGGTGATCACGCGCAGGCCGCGGTGATGCATGAGCTCGCGCGCGATCTCCTCGACCGTGGTGCCGATATTCAGGATCAGCGAACAGCCCTCGGGCACGGCGCTGGCCACCGCGCGCGCAATGCGGGCCTTGCCCTCGGCATTGAGCACCTGGCGCTGCCGATAGGCAATGTTCTCCACCGTGGAGCCCTCTACCCGCACGCCGCCGTGAAAGCGCGCCAGCATGCCGCCTTCAGCCAGCAGGTTGACGTCCCGGCGCACGGTCTGCAGGGTCACCCCGAACTTGCGGGCAAGTTCGTCGATGGAAGCGAAGCCCTGGCTGCGAACCTCTTCCAGCAGGGCGGTCTGGCGTGGATTTAGCGTCATGCCGGCATTCTAGTTCAAACACAAACGAAAACAAATGATGCAGTGCATGATTGTTTTATTTTCGTTTTTGCTCTAAAACGAGCGGGAAGCAAGGATTTGTGCGTTTGCATCATTGCGGTATATGTGATGTATGTGGCATTCGGAATCGGAGACTCGATGCAGCTCAGATTGGAAGGCATCGCCCAGCAAGCAGGTTCGCAGGCGTATCTATATCCCATGTCGCTGACGCCCGTGCCGGGCGCGGTGACCATCCTGCTAGGTGCCACCCAGGCCGGCAAGACCTCGCTGATGCGGGTCATGGCGGGGCTGGACCGGCCCAGTGCCGGCCGTGTCGAGGTGGACGGCATCGACGTGACCGGCATGCCGGTGCGCGAGCGCAACGTCTCGATGGTCTACCAGCAGTTCATCAACTACCCGTCGATGACTGTCTTCGACAATATTGCTTCGCCGCTCAAGCTGCGGCGTTCCAAGGATATCGATGGACAGGTGAGGGCGCTGGCCACCCGCCTGCATATCGAGCACTTGCTCGAGCGCTTTCCCGCCGAGCTCTCGGGCGGGCAGCAGCAGCGCGTGGCGCTGGCGCGCGCGCTGGCCAAAGGCGCGCCGCTGATGCTGCTCGACGAGCCCCTCGTCAACCTGGACTACAAGTTGCGCGAAGAGCTGCGCGAGGAACTGACCCAGCTCTTCGCGCATGGCAATGCCACCGTGATCTATGCCACCACGGAGCCGGCCGAGGCGCTGTTGCTGGGCGGCTATACCGCGGTGCTGGATGCCGGCGAGCTGTTGCAGTACGGCCCCACGCCAGAGGTCTTTCACTATCCCGCCTCGCTGCGCGTGGCGCGTGCTTTCAGCGATCCCCCCATGAACCTGATGGCCGGCAACCTGCTGGCCGGCGCGRTCACGCTGCCGGGCGGCGTCGTGGTCCCCTTGCCCGGGGCAGTGAAACAAGGCGGTACGGTAACGGTCGGGGTGCGGGCCGGTGCGCTGCGCCTGGACGCCGTGCCCGGCTCGGTGCCGGTGGCCGGCCGGGTGGCGCTGGCCGAGCTGTCCGGGTCTGACACCTTCGTGCACATGGATTCCCCGGTTGGCAACCTGGTGGCGCAGTTTCCGGGGGTGGTCGACCTGGAACTGGGCGCGCCGCTCACGCTGCATCTGGATCCCGCGCAGCTCTACCTGTTCGACGCCGATGGCATGCGCATCCATGCGCCCAGCCGGCAGTTGAAAGTTGCCCCCGCCACGGCCGAGCTGGGAGCCTGAGATGACACGCATCGACCTCGACCTGTCTCATTCATACCGTCCCGATCCGCAAGCGGATGAGGACTACGCGCTGCTGCCGCTGAAGTTCACGTTCAATGACGGCGGCGCCTACGCCTTGCTTGGGCCCTCCGGCTGCGGCAAGACCACCTTGCTCAATTGCATTTCCGGCTTGCAGCGGCCATCGCACGGCACCGTCTCCTTCGACGGCCGCGACGTGACCGCAGCCACGCCGCAGGCGCGCAACATCGCCCAGGTGTTCCAGTTTCCGGTGATCTACGACACCATGACGGTGGGCGAAAACCTGGCCTTCCCGCTGCGCAACCGCGGCGTGCCCGCGGCCCAGGTGAAGGAGCGCGTGGGCCGCGTGGCCGAGATGCTGGACCTGTCCGCATCGCTGGACCGGCGCGCCAGCGGCCTGGCGGCCGACGCCAAGCAGAAGATCTCGCTCGGGCGCGGCCTGGTGCGCCAGGACGTGTCGGCCATCCTGTTCGACGAGCCGCTGACCGTGATCGATCCGCACCTGAAATGGCAGCTGCGCCGCAAGCTCAAGGAGATTCACCACGAGTTCCGGCTGACGTTGATCTACGTCACGCATGACCAGACCGAGGCGCTTACCTTCGCCGACCAAGTGGTGGTGATGTCGCGCGGCAGGGCGGTGCAGGTGGGGCCGGCCGATGCGCTGTTCGAGCGCCCTGCACATACCTTCGTTGGCAACTTCATCGGCTCGCCGGGCATGAACTTCCTGGCAGGGGCATGGCGCGATGGCGCTATCGAAATCGCCGGGCGGCGCTATATGCCGGAGTTCGCGCCCACCGTCGCCACGGCTTTGCAGGYTGCCGGCAGCTTCAAGGTCGGCGTGCGCCCCGAGTACCTGCGCCTGGCCGCGAGCACCGATCCGCAGGCCGTGCCCGCGCGCGTGGAGCGCGCGCAGGACATTGGCACCTACTGGCTGGTCACCGCCACCGTGCAGGATGCCGGCGGCCACGCTGCGACCGTGCGCGGCCGGCTTGGCCACGAGGGCGCGGCGCTGCGGGCGGGCGAGACCGTGTGGCTGTCCGTGTTCAATCGTCATACCTGTTACTACGTCAACGAGGAGCTGGTGGCATGAGCACGCTGAAGCCCGTCAACCAGAAGGCCTGGCTGCTGGTCATCCCGGTGGTCCTGTGCGTGGCGTTCTCCGCCATCCTGCCGCTGATGACCATCGTCAATTACTCCGTGCAGGACATCATCTCGCCCGAGCGGCGCGTGTTCGTCGGTACCGAATGGTTCCGCACCGTACTGCGCGACGGCGAGCTGCACGATGCGCTGCTGCGCCAGCTCGGCTTTTCGCTGGCCGTGCTGGCGGTGGAGATCCCGCTGGGCATCCTGCTGGCGCTGTCGATGCCGGCCAAGGGCGTCAAGGCGTCGGCGRTGCTGGTGGTGATCRCGCTGTCGCTGCTGATTCCATGGAACGTTGTGGGCACGATCTGGCAGATCTTCGGGCGCACCGACATCGGCTTGCTGGGTGCGGCGCTTGCCGGCATGGGCTTTGCCTATAACTACACCGGCAGTGCGGTGGACGCGTGGTTCACGGTGCTGGTGATGGACGTGTGGCACTGGACGCCGCTGGTGGCGCTGCTGTGCTACGCCGGCTTGCGCGCGATTCCCGACGCGTACTACCAGGCCGCGCAGATCGACGGCGCTTCGCGCCTGGCGGTGTTCCGCTACATCCAGCTGCCCAAGCTGCGCGGCGTGCTGATGATCGCGGTGCTGCTGCGCTTCATGGACAGCTTCATGATCTACACCGAGCCCTTCGTGCTGACCGGCGGCGGGCCTGGCAATGCGACCACGTTCCTGTCGCAATACCTCACGCAGAAAGCCGTGGGCCAGTTCGACCTGGGCCCGGCCGCGGCATTCTCGATCGTCTACTTCCTGATCATCCTGCTCATGTGTTTCATCCTCTACAACTGGATGCAGCGCGCGGGCACCGCCGGCAGCGAGGACATGCCCAATGCGTGAAGCCAAACGTGAAGCCAAGCAAAGCGCCACTTACTGGCGCGCAGTCTTCCTGGTGGTGTACCTGGTCTTTGCCGTCCTGCCGATCTACTGGATGCTGAACATGTCGTTCAAGTCCAACGAGGAGATCGTTTCCACGCTGTCGCTGTGGCCCAACGATTTCACGCTGGAGCACTACAAGACCATCTTCACCGATCCGTCCTGGTACTCGGGCTACATCAACTCGATGATCTACGTGGCGATGAACACGGTGATCGCGATCACCGTGGCGCTGCCCGCGGCCTATGCCTTCTCGCGCTACCGGTTCATCGGCGACAAGCACGTCTTTTTCTGGCTGCTGACCAACCGCATGACGCCGCCGGCGGTGTTCCTGCTGCCGTTCTTCCAGCTCTACACCACCATCGGCCTGATGGACACGCACCTGGGCGTGGCGCTCGCGCACCTGGTGTTCAACGTGCCGCTGGCGGTGTGGATCCTGGAGGGCTTCATGTCGGGCGTGCCGCGCGAAATCGACGAGACGGCCTATGTGGATGGCTATTCCTTCCCGCGCTTCTTTATCACCATCTTCCTGCCGCTGATCAAGGCCGGCGTGGGCGTGGCCGCTTTCTTCTGCTTCATGTTCAGCTGGGTGGAGCTGTTGCTGGCGCGCACGCTGACCTCGGTCAACGCCAAGCCGATCGTTGCCACCATGACGCGCACGGTGTCGGCCTCCGGCATGGACTGGGGCGTGCTGGCCGCGGCCGGTGTGCTCACCATCGTGCCAGGCGGCATCGTGATCTGGTTTGTGCGGCACTACATCGCGAAAGGCTTCGCGATGGGCCGCGTGTAAGGAGAGGGTGCCATGTTCAACTGGATGGTATGGACCACACCGGTGGCCGTGTTCTTCGTCAGCATCGCGGTGATGCTGGTTGGCATGACGATGTGGGAGACGCGCGCTCCCACCATGGAGCGCAAGGGCTTCCTGCCCATCGCCACCACCCGCGGCGACCGCCTGTTCATCGGCCTGATGTGCGCGGCCTGGATCAACCTGGCGTGGGTGGGCCTGGGCGAGAAGATGATGGCGTGGTTTTCGCTGGCGGAAGAACCTTCGATCTGGATCAGCCTGGTGCTGTCGATGCTTGCGCTGGGCCTGGTGATGCGCAAGGGCTGAGCCGAATGCGGATCGCGCACCCGAGCCGACAAGAATAAAGCGACGGATTTTTCGTCAATGGGCATAGCGGCCTGCACCTTCCCCGGACCGCGACCCAGACAAAGAGCAGGGAGGGGGATTCTCGAGGAGACGTCAATGAAGGTGCACGTGAAATTGGGCATGACGGCGCTGGCCTGCGCAGCGGCGCTCGCTTGCGGCCACGCCGCTTGGGCTGGCGAGGCCGAGGCCAAGAAGTGGATCGACAGCGAGTTCCAGCCGTCGTCGCTCGCCAAGGACAAGCAGCTCGCTGAAATGAAGTGGTTCATGGACGCTGCCGCCAAGCTCAAGGCGAAGGGCGTGACGCAGATCAGCGTGGTCTCGGAGACCATCACGACCCACGAGTACGAATCCAAGACGCTGGCCAAGGCCTTCGAGGAAATCACCGGCATCCAGGTCAAGCACGACATCATCCAGGAAGGCGATGTGGTGGAGAAGCTGCAGACCTCGATGCAGTCCGGCAAGTCGATCTATGACGGCTGGATTTCCGACTCTGACCTGATCGGCACGCACTATCGCTATGGCGCCATCCTGCCGCTGACCGACTACATGGCTGGCGCCGGCAAGGAGTGGACCAATCCCGGGCTGGACGTAAAGGATTTCATCGGCACCAAGTTCACCACCGCGCCGGATGGCAAGCTCTACCAGCTGCCCGACCAGCAGTTCGCCAACCTGTACTGGTTCCGCGCCGACTGGTTCGCGCGCAAGGACTTGCAGGACAAGTTCAAAGCGAAGTACGGCTATGACCTGGGCGTGCCCACCAACTGGTCGGCCTACGAGGACATCGCCAGCTTCTTCTCCAACGACGTCAAGGAACTCGACGGCAAGAAGGTCTACGGCCACATGGACTACGGCAAGAAGGATCCGTCGCTCGGCTGGCGCTTTACCGACGCCTGGCTGTCGATGGCCGGGTCGGCAGACAAGGGCTTGCCGAACGGCATGCCGGTGGACGAATGGGGCATCCGTGTTGGCGCTGACAAATGCACACCGGAAGGTGCATYGGTCTCGCGCGGCGGCGCCACCAACAGCCCGGCCGCGGTCTATGCGCTCACCAAGTACATCGACTGGATGAAGAAGTACGCGCCGCCGCAAGCCATGGGCATGACCTTCTCCGAGGCCGGCCCGGTGCCGGCGCAAGGGCAGGTGGCGCAGCAGATCTTCTGGTACACGGCGTTCACCGCCGACATGACCAAGAAGGGGCTGCCGGTGGTCAATGCGGACGGCACGCCGAAATGGCGCATGGCGCCGTCGCCTTATGGCCCGTACTGGAAGCAGGGCATGCAGAACGGCTACCAGGACGTGGGGTCGTGGACCTTCTTCAAGAACACCGATCCCAACCGCCTCGCGGCGGCCTGGCTGTACGCGCAGTTCGTGACGTCCAAGACGGTATCGCTGAAGAAGTCGCTCACCGGCCTGACCTTTATCCGCGACAGCGACATCCATCACGAATACCTTACCAAGAACGCGGCCCAGTACGGCGGCCTGATCGAGTTCTATCGCAGCCCTGCGCGGGTGGCGTGGACGCCCACCGGCACCAACGTGCCCGACTACCCCAAGCTGGCCCAGCTGTGGTGGAAGAACGTGGCGACAGCTGTGACCGGCGAGAAGACGCCGCAATCTGCGATGGACAACCTGGCCGACGAAATGGACCAGGTGATGGGGCGGCTGCAACGCGCCGGCATGACGAACTGCGCGCCCAAGCTCAATCCCAAGAGCGATCCCGCCAAGTGGCTGTCCGACGACCACGCGCCATGGAAAAAGCTGGCCAACGAGAAGCCGAAGGGCGAGACCATCGCCTATGACAAGTTGTTGCAGGCATGGAAGGAAGGGAAGGTGCGGTAAGCGCCATCCTCGATGGCATAGCGGACGGTGGCCTTGTGCCACCGTTTTTTTTCTTCTGCGGTTTGTGATGCGCTATCGACATAGCGCGGGCTCTTGAAAAACCCCTTGACTATCTATCTACCAGTAGATAATATTCACGACATGGAAGCCGCTGCTCCGCCCCAGCAAGAAAAGCTGAAGCAGGAAAGAGGATCCAGCGCATCACCCGGGGAATCCCCGTTTTTTTTGGTCAGTTTATCTATCTACTAGTAGATAACGGACAGAAG
>NZ_JBFTSF010000057.1:0-31576 GCF_056399905.1 Cupriavidus sp. 01L46 | reverse complement strand
GGTCTGGTCGTAGATCAGGATGGTGACGCCGGCGGTATCGCGCAGCTGGACCTGGATCTCATCGAGCTGATCGCGGTGGTGCACCGTGACGCCGCCGGGCAGCATGCTGCCATCGCCGTATTTCTCCGGCTCGTCGGTCACCACCACGATCTTGCTGGCGCCTTCGGCCAGCACCTGGTGCGCGATCTGCGGCACGGTCAGAATGCCATCCACGGGCTGGCCGCCGGTCATCGCCACCGCGTCGTTGAACAGGATCTTGTAGGTGATGCACGCCTTGGACGCGATGGCCGCGCGGATTGCCAGCAGTCCCGAGTGGAAATAGGTGCCGTCGCCGAGGTTGACGAACACATGCTTCTCGCCGGTGAAATGCATCTGCCCGGTCCACGCCACACCCTCGCCGCCCATCTGGCTGAAGGTGTCGGTATTGCGGTCCATCCACATCGCCATATAGTGGCAGCCGATGCCGGCCAGCGCGCGCGAGCCTTCGGGCACGCGGGTGGAGGTGTTATGCGGGCAGCCCGAGCAAAACCAGGGCTTGCGCTCCACCGAGATGCGCGGGCGCGCGGCCTCGCGCTCCTTGGCCTMGATCAGCGCCACGCGCGCGGCGATGCGCTCGCGCACGTCGGTGGGCAGGTCGCTTTTCTCCAGCCGGGTGGCGATGGCCTTGGCGATCAGCGCGGGCGATAGCTCGTAGTGCGCGGGCAGCAGCCAGTTGCCGCGCGGCAGCGACCATTCGCCCCCGTGGTTGCCGCGCTCGTCGAACTTGCCGTAGACCTTGGGGCGCACGTCGTCGCGCCAGTTGTAGAGYTCTTCCTTGAGCGCGTACTCCATGATCTGGCGCTTCTCCTCGACCACCAGGATCTCCTGCAGGCCTTCGGCGAAGGCGCGCGCGCCATGCGCTTCCAGCGGCCACACGCAGCCCACCTTGTACAGGCGGATGCCGATGCGCGCGCAGGTCTCGTCGTCCAGGCCCAGGTTGGCCAGCGCCTGGCGCGTGTCGAGATAGGCCTTGCCGCCGGTCATGATGCCGAAGCGCGCATGCGGCGAATCGATCTCGATGCGGTCGATCTTGTTGGCGCGCACATAGGCCAGGCCGGCGTACCACTTGTAGTCGAGCAGGCGCGCTTCCTGTTCCAGGGGCGGATCGGGCCAGCGGATATTCAGGCCGCCCGGCGGCAGGATGAAATCCTGCGGCAGCACGATTTCCACGCGATGCGGATCCAGCTCCACCGATGCCGACGACTCCACCACATCGGTCACGCATTTCATCGACACCCACAGGCCGGAGTAGCGGCTCATGGCCCAGGCGTGCAGGCCGTAGTCGAGATACTCCTGCACGTTCGAGGGATAGAGCACCGGCAGGCCGCAGGCCTTGAAGATATGCTCGGACTGGTGCGCCAGCGTGGACGATTTGGCGGCGTGGTCGTCGCCCGCCAGCACCAGCACGCCGCCATGCTTCGAGGAGCCGGCCGAGTTGGCGTGCTTGAAGACGTCGCTCGTGCGGTCCACGCCCRGGCCCTTGCCGTACCACATGCCGAACACGCCCTCGAACTTGGCGTCCGGATACATATTCACCTGCTGCGAGCCCCATACCGAGGTGGCAGCCAGGTCTTCATTCAATCCCGCCTGGAACACGATGTCGTGCGCGGCCAGATGCTGCTTGGCCTTCCATAGCGCCTGATCCAGCGCGCCTAGCGGCGAGCCGCGGTAACCAGAGATAAAGCCGGCCGTGTTCAGGCCGGCGGCGCGGTCGCGCTCGCGCTGAAGCATCGGCAGGCGTACCAGCGCCTGCGTGCCGCTGATATAAATGCGGCCACGCTCCAGCGTGTATTTGTCTTCCAGGGAAACATTTGCGAGCGCGCGGCGGATGGCGTCGCTGACCGGAGGGGTCAGGGGGGCATTCATAGGTGCTCCTCTATGGGGCATGCAGTCGGGATCGCCGACTCACTTCAGTTGTGGGCGACCGTACGCCGCCTCTTGTGAAGGCGGAAAACGGCCGTGTCTCGTTGCAGCATGGTAGCACCGCCCCCAAGGGGGCGGCACCTTGCGACGCAGCAAAAAGCGCGCCCGCCACAGGCGTGCTTTCCCGAATGGACACGCTTCGCGTGTACACTGCGTTGCAAACAGGTTTACGCAACAAACGGGCAGATGCGGACCGTGCGCCATATCTCCAGGGATTGTGCCCCGGTGCAACCCGCCCCATCCGAGGCCGACCGGCCTCCAGGACCCAACATGACTATTTCCTCCCGCCAGGGCACTGCGACCCTGGCCGTGCTGATCGACGCCGACAATGCGGCGCCCGCCATCGTCGAAGGCCTGCTGGCCGAAGTCGCCAAGTACGGCGTAGCCGCCGTCAAGCGGATCTACGGCGACTGGACCAAGCCCAACCTGGCCGGCTGGAAGGAGCGCCTTCTGTCGCACTCCATCCAGCCGATCCAGCAGTTCCGCTACACGGTCGGCAAGAACGCCACCGACAGCGCGATGATCATCGACGCGATGGACCTGCTGTACACGGGCCGCTTCGACGGCTTCTGCATCGTCTCCAGCGATAGCGACTTCACCCGTCTGGCCTCGCGCATCCGCGAGCAGGGCCTGACCGTGTACGGCTTTGGCGAACGCAAGACGCCCAAGCCCTTCGTCACGGCCTGCGACAAGTTCATCTTTGCCGACGTGCTGCGMAGCGACGCCGATACCGACACCGATACGGAAGCCGACGGCGCCGCCGCGCCCGCGCGCAAGCGCAACAGCGGCGAGCTGCGCCAGGATTCGCGCCTGGTGCGCTTGCTGCAAAGCGCCTCGCAAGCGGTCTCCGACGAAGAAGGCTGGGCCACGCTCGGCGGCATGGGTAACCACATCGCCAAGCAGGCACCCGAGTTCGACTCGCGCAACTACGGCTATGGCAAGCTCTCCGAGCTGGTAGCCGCGACGGGCCTGTTCGAAGTCGAGACCCGCAACGGCAACAACAACAAGACGCTGTGGGTGCGCCTGAAGCGCCGTTCGAAGTCCGGCGAAGCCGAGCCCCGCCAGGGCGACGAGCGCCAGGCCGAGAGCCGCCAGCCCGAGAACCGTCAGCCTGAGAGCCGTCAGCCCGAGAACCGCCAGGGCGAGAACCGCCAGGGCGAGAACCGCCAGGGCGAGAACCGCCAGGGCGAGAACCGTCAGGGCGAGAACCGTCAGGGCGAGAACCGTCAGGGCGAGAACCGTCAGGGCGAGAACCGTCAGGGCGAGAACCGTCAGGGCGAGAACCGCCAGGGTGAGAACCGTCAGCCCGAGAACCGCCAGGGTGAGAGCCGTGTGGGCGAGAATGCCCAGGCGGAAAGCCCTCAGGCTGAGAACCGCGAGAACCGTGACAACCGCGAGCGGCGCGAGAATCGCCGCAACAAGCGGCGTGGTGGTGATCGCCAGCCTTTCCCGCAGCAACAAGGCTCACGGCCGGAGCGTGCGCAGCAGGCCGCACTGCCTGTGCAGCCCGCGCCGGTACCCGAATTTGCTGCCCCGGCTCCCGCTAGCGAAACCGCCCCGACGTTCGTGGTCGATCCGATGGACGTGCTGGAGCGCGTGGAGCAGGCTTACAACGGCGCCGAGTCCGAGGACGAGCAGGACGACGCCGATGCTGGCGAAAACGGCGAATCGAACGGTGGCCGCCGCCGCAAGCCGCCCAAKCCTGAGGTCACGCTGAGCGAGATCCCGTGGCCGATCGACAGCTCGATCTTCGTGGCGCCGTCCTCCACCGTGGTCGCGGCGGTTGTCGAAGCCGCCGAAGTCATCGAGATTGCCGAGGTGGCGCCGGTTGTGGAAGCGGTCGAGGTTGCCGAGGTCGTCGAGGTCGTCGAAGTCGTCGAAATCGCTCCGGTTGTGGAAATCGCCGAGGTGGTCGAGGTTGCCGAGCCGGTCGAGCCCGTGGTTGACGTCAAGGCTAAAGCCAAGGCCCCGGCCCGTGCGAAGAAGACCGCCGCACCCGCCAAGAAGGCTGCCGCACCGGCCAAAAAGACCGCTGTAGCCGCCAAGAAGGCTGCTGCGCCGGCCAAGAAGGCTGCCGCTCCCGCCAAAAAGGCTGCGCCCGCAGCCAAGAAGGCAGCCGCCGCCGCACCGGCCAAGCGCGCACCGAAGAAGACGGCGAAGGCTGCCGAATAAGCCGCACTCGTCAGAACGCAAAACGGCGCCGCAAGGCGCCGTTTTGCATTTCAGCCGGCTTGCGCCGCCAGCCGCATGACTACCGCGTCTATGGGACTACCGTACCAACTGGTTGATCTCGATGATTGGCATCAGCACCGCCAGCACGATCAGCAGCACCACCACGCCCATGCTGAGGATCAGCAGCGGCTCTAGCAGGCTGGTGAGGAACAGCGTGCGGCGCTCCAGCTCCGCGCCTTCGCCCTGCGCCGCGCGCTCCAGCATGATCGGCAGGTTGCCGGTGGCTTCGCCGGAGCGGATCAAATGCACCAGCACGGAAGGAAACTGGTTCTGCGCCGCCAGCGCGCGCGCCAGCGAGGCGCCTTCGCGCACCCGCGTGGTGGCGTCATCCACATTGGCTTTGAGCGCCTCGTTGGTCAGCGTTTCCCCGGCTGCCTGCAGGCTGCGCAGGATGGGCACGCCGGCGGATACCAGGATGGCGAGCGTGCTGGCGAAACGCGCGGTGTTATAGCCGCGGATCAGCTTGCCGACCAGCGGCGCGGTCAGCAGCCAGCGGTGCCACTCCAGGCGCACGCCGGGCTGGCGCAGCAGGCTGCGAATTCCCAGGCTCACCGCCACGATGAACGCCAGCGCGGCCCACCACCAGTTGCGCACGAAATCCGACAGCGCCAGCATGATGATGGTCAGCGTCGGCAGCTTCTGCTTGGTGTTGGCGAAGACGCTCACCACCTGCGGCACCACATAGGACAGCAGGAAGATCACGATGGCGAACGCCACCACGGTGACGATGGCGGGGTAGGTAAAGGCCAGCCGGATCTTGGCGGTGAGCGAGTTGCGCGTCTCGATATAGTCCGCCAGCTTCTCCAGCACCAGGCCGAGGTGGCCCGAGTGCTCGCCGGCGGAAACCAGCGCGCGGTAGATATCCGGAAAATCGCGCGGATGGTGCAACAGCGCCACCGAGAGCGAGCTGCCGCCGACCACGTCCGCGCGGATGCCGGCCAGCAGCTCGTGCACATAGCTGCGCTCGGCCTGGTCGGCCAGCGCCGCCAGTGCTTCGTCCAGCGGCAGGCCAGC
This sequence comes from Cupriavidus sp. 01L46, assembly GCF_056399905.1. Classification (NCBI taxonomy): domain Bacteria; kingdom Pseudomonadati; phylum Pseudomonadota; class Betaproteobacteria; order Burkholderiales; family Burkholderiaceae; genus Cupriavidus; species Cupriavidus sp. 01L46. Next base: position 26,368 of record NZ_JBFTSF010000057.1, on the reverse strand, counting down.
CACGATCAGGCTGGCGAGCTGGCGCGTGAACAGCGCTTGCTCTTGCGTGGAGAGCCGGCGCACGAAGGCAGCGGTGCTGCTTTTCTGCACGCCGCCGACGCCTGCCAGCGGATCCACATTGAGCGGTGTCAGCCCGCGCGCGCGCAACTGGCCGCGGKCCTGCTTGGGGCTGTCGGCTTCGATGACGCCGCGATCGGTCTTGCCGGCGGCGTCGACGGCCTCGTAACGATAGGCTGGCATGTCTCTGGGCTCGCCCTTAGTCGCGCGTGACGCGCAAGACTTCTTCCAGCGCGGTCGCGCCCGAGTCGATCCAGCGCTGCGCATCGCGGCGCATGGTGTGCATGCCGCGCTCCAGAGCCACCTTCTTGATCTCGGATTCGGCCGACTGGCGGTGGATCATGGTGCGGATCTCGTCATCCACGCTGAGCAGCTCATACACGCCCATGCGCCCCTGGTAGCCCGAGTGGCCGCATTTGTCGCAGCCCACCGCATGCCACACGTGTTGCAGCGGTTTGCCTTGCGCCAGCAGCACGTCGGCTTCGTCGGGTGTGACTTCGATCACTTCCTCGCGCTTGCAGTGCTGGCACAGCCGGCGTACCAGCCGCTGCGCCAGCACGCCGAGCAGCGACGACGACAGCAGGAACGGCTCGATGCCCATGTCGACCAGCCGCGTCACCGCCGAAGCCGAGTCGTTGGTGTGCAGCGTGGCCAGCACAAGGTGGCCCGTCAGCGAGGCTTGCACCGCGATCTGCGCGGTTTCCAGGTCGCGGATTTCGCCGATCATCACCACGTCCGGATCCTGGCGCAGGATGGCCCGCAGCGCCTTGCCGAAGGTCATGTCGATGCGCGGGTTGACCTGGGTCTGGCCGATGCCGTCGAGGTCGTACTCGATCGGGTCTTCCACCGTCATGATGTTAGTGGTACGCGAATCGAGCCGCGACAGCGCGGCGTACAGCGTGGTGGTCTTGCCCGAGCCGGTCGGCCCGGTCACCAGCACGATGCCGTGCGGCTGGCGGATCAGGTGATCGAAGCCGCCCAGCGTGCCCGGCGCCATGCCGAGCTTGGCGAGATCCAGGCGGCCGGCCTCCTTGTCGAGCAGACGCAGCACCGCGCGCTCGCCGTGGCCGGTGGGCAGCGTGGAGACGCGCACGTCCACGGGACGCCCGCCCACGCGCAGCRTGATGCGGCCATCCTGCGGCAGGCGTTTTTCCGCGATGTCGAGCTGCGCCATGATCTTGATGCGCGAGATCAGCGCGCCGTGCAACGCCTTCTTCGGGCGCACCACGTCGCGCAGCGTGCCGTCCACGCGAAAGCGCACCACCGAGGATGACTCGAACGGCTCGATGTGGATATCGGAGGCGCCTTCGCGCGCGGCCTGGGTGAGCAGCGCGTTGATCATGCGGATGATGGGGGCGTCGTCCTCGGACTCCAGCAGGTCTTCCACGGCGGGAATGTCCTGCATCAGCCGCGACAGATCGACTTCGCCCTCMACCTCGCCAACCACCTGCGCGGCGCTGCCGCTGTCCTGGCGGTTGTAGGCCTCGGACATGGCGAGCTCCAGCGCATCGGGCTCCAGCACGCGCAGGCGCAGCGGCCCGTGCACGCGCGCCACTTCGGCCAGCGCTGCGGGCGAGGTGGCGCGGCTGACCCACACCTCCAGGCCGTCGGTGCGCTGGTGCGCGATCAGCAGGCGGGCCTCGCGCGCGAAGCCGTACGTGACGAGGCGCGCGGCGATGGTCGACGGCGGCTCCAGCGGCTCGTCGGGCACGGCGGCGGGGGCGATGCTTGTGGCCATGGCGAGTCTCAGTTCACCGGGCGGACGGCGTCCACCGTGGCGTTGCCAAGATTGACGCCCGGCGGCAGCGGCGTGCCGTTGGCCGCGGGCGCCTGGGCTTGCGGCTGTCTTTGCTGTTGTTGTTGCTGCTGCTGCTGCTGCTGCTGCGATTGCGGCAGCGTCTGCTCCAGCGGCAGCGGACCCGGCACCGGCCCGCGCGAGCGCGGATCGACGAACGGTGCCATGGGCGCGTCCGCCGGCGGCAGGATCGGCGTATTGCCGTCGCGCACCATGATGTTCGGCGAGGCGAAGCCTTGCTGCAGGCCGCGCATATAGTCATAGCGGTCCTGCGTCAGGCGGTCGGTGGCGCCGGCGGTGCGCATCACGTACGGGCGCAGGAACACCAGCAGGTTGGTCTTGCCGCGGTTCTTGTTTTCGTAGCGGAACAGCCCGCCGATCCATGGCAGGTCACCCAGGCCCGGCACCTTCTGCACGCCATCGCCGTAGGTGTCCTCGATCAGGCCCCCCAGCACGATGATCTGGCCGTCGTCCACCAGCACGTTGGTTTCGATCGAGCGCACATTGGTGGTCGGGCCCTGGGTGAGGGCGGCAGTGCCCTGCACCACGGACGACGATTCCTGGTAGATCTGCATCTTCACCAGGCCGCCATCGGTGATCTGCGGCTTGACCCGCAACGTGATGCCGACGTCCTTGCGGTCGAAGGTCTGGAATGGCGTGACTGACGCCGAACTRCCGGTCTGCGCGTAGGAGCCGGTGGTGACCGGGATGTTCTGCCCGATCAGGATCTTGGCTTCCTCGTTCTCCAGCGTGATCAGGTTGGGCGTGGACAGCAGGTTGACGCTGCCGTCGGCGCCAAGCGCATGCAGCAGCGCGCCCAGGCCCATCGCCCGGTTGACGATGCCGAGGTTCAGGCCGGCCAGGTCGGGCACCAGGCCCGAGACGCTCGGAATGGCGGCGGCGCCGTTCGCGTTGATCGCGGCGGCGGCACCCGTCAGGTTGATGATGTTCTGGCCGCCCGTGCCGAAGTTGGTGCCGGCAAAGGCGTTGGTGTTGCTGTTGCGCGAGTTGAGCAGGCCCTGCCACTGGATGCCCAGCTGGCCGGTCTGGGTGGAAGACACTTCCACGATCATCGACTCGATATAGACCTGCGCGCGGCGCATGTCGAGGTCTTCGATCACCGCGCGCAGGTTGCGGTAGACGGGCTCGCTGGCCGTGATGATCAGCGAGTTGGTGGCCGGGTCGGCCTGGATGATGCCCCCGGTGGTCGGCAGCGTGTTGGTGGCGAAGGAGTTCGCGAAGGCCGAGCTGCCACCGCCGGATCCCGAGCCGCTGCGCGAGCTGCCGGTGCTRCCGCCCGTGTATTGGCCGGTGTTGGGCGTCGAGGTGTTGAGCAGGCCGGTGCCGCCGGCGACGCCCGCCGCGCCGGTTGCACCCTGCGTGCCGGACTGGCTGGTGTTGAAGGAGCTGTCGGCCGCGACGATGGCGCGCAGCGTCTGCGCCAGCTTGGTAGCTTCCGCGTTCTTCAGGGGCACCACCCAGATATTGCCTGGGCGCGCATAGGGCTGGTCGAGCTTCTCGATCAACTGGCGCGCCTGCTGCAGCCGTGCCCGGCTGGAGGCACGGATCATCAGCGAATTGCTGCGCGGCTCCGCCACCACCGAGGTGCGCAGGCTGGCGTCGGCGCCTGCCACGGCCCCGCCAGCAGCGCCGGCGGAACCCGGGTCCAGCAGCTTTTGCAGCACCAGCGCGGTGTCGCTGGCGATGGCATTCTTGAGCGGCACGAGCTCGACCTCGCCCGAGGCCGGCGCGTCGATGGCGGCGATGATGCGGCCCAGGCGCTGCAGGTTCTCAGCGTAGTCGGTAATGACCAGCGTGTTGTTGGCCGGGTAGGCGGTGATGGTGTTGTTCGGCGCGATCATCGGGCGCAGCACCGGCACCAGGTTGTTGGCCGACTCATAGTTGAGGCGGAACACCTGGGTCACCACCTGGTCGCCGCGGGACCTGCCGCTGCCGACCACGATGGGCGAGCCCTGCAGCTTGGCGTCGGCTTCCGGCACCACCTTGGTGAAGCCGTTGCTCTCGACCATCGCATAGCCTTGCATGCGCAGCACCGAGCCCAGCGTTTCCAGCGCCTGCGAGCGCGACACCGGCTGCTCGGTCACCAGGTTTACCGAGCCCTTCACGCGCGGGTCGATGACGAAGTTCTTGCCGGTCGCCTGCCCCACCGCTTTCACCACCGATTCCAGGTCGGCATTGACGAAGTTGAGCACGACCTGGTCGCGGTTGCGCGGGGTCAGGTCGGGCGGCTGGCCTGGCTGGGCCGCCGGCTGGCTCGGTTGCTGGGCCCACAGCGGCGCGGGTGCCAGCAGGGAGAGGCCGCAAAGCAGCGCGGTGGCGCGGGCGCAGCGGGTCTTGAGCGAAGGTCGAAGGGCTTGGGTTTTCATATTCGGTTCCGGGCTGCGGGCATCGGCGCGAAGGTTTCGCGCCGATGCCGGGGTCAGAAGCGCAGCCGTGTCACATTGTCCTCACGTCGTCCCAGCAGGCTCAACAGGCCTACCAATTGCGTAGCGGCGTCGGGGTCGGCGTCGGCCGTGCCCTCGAAGCGCGCCTGGCGGCCCAGGATGCCGCTGCCCTGCAGGTGCAGTGGCCCGGCGAGGGTAGTCAGTTGCAGCTTGCCGTCGGCGCCCGACCAGTCGATCTCGGCGCGGTAGCTGCCAAGCGGGCGCACCCGGCTGACGGCCGATGATACTTGGTCAAGGCGCACGGTCAGGTGGCCGGTCATGCCGCCCACGCTGCCCGGTTCGCCCGGTTCGCCGGTATGGGCAAAGAACCGGCCTTGCAGGCCGGACCAGTCAATGCGCATCAGCCCGTCGGGGCGCAGGGTATTGAACGGAGCGCCGACACCCTCGAGCAGCGCTGCCGGCATGCGGACCGCGCCGGCCTGGGCGGTCCAGCCGAGCGGGGTCACCGTCACGGCGACCGGGCCGCTCATGGCCTCGGTGTGGCTGACCACCATACGCAGCGTGCCGGTCAGCAACGGCCAGAAGGCCACCGACCATTGCAGCCGCCCGGGCAGCACCGTGGCGGTTTCGCTGCCAGCGCCGGCCGACAGGGCCAGGGTGGCACTGCCGTTCCACAACGAGCCATCGGCATCGGCCAGCAGCACGCGGCGCTGGCTCTGGCTGGCGATGCCATCGGCGATCCATGCCGCGGGAAATGCCGCCAGCACGGTCAGCGTCACGGTGACGCAGCCAAGCGCCAGCCAGCCCGCGCGTTGCCAGCCACGGGGGCTGGCAACGCGGCGGCGGGCGAGCCTCAGGGCTTCCAGGCGCGCCATCAGCCGCGCCCGCCCGGATTTGCCGCGGGGCCTTGCAGGGTGGCGGTGACGTTCACCATGGCGGTGGCGCCCACATAGACGATGCGGGTATCGATCACCTTGAGGCGCTGTTGCTGGCGCACGTCCTGCAGCCAGCTCGCCACGGAGCCGAACGGCACCTTGTCGAGCTGCACCTGCACGCTGTTGTCGCCGGTGCCATTGAGGCGGGTGGCCTTGAGGCCGTGCTGGGCGAGGCTCTCCTGCAAGGCCTGGTTGAGCGCCTCGCCGCGCAGCGACGGAGCCGGGCTGGCCGCCAGGCCGCGCGCTTCCTGGGCCAGCGTTTCCATCTCCGCCGAGTCGCTGCGCAGTTGCGGCAGGCTGCGCAGCAGCTTGTCGCGGCCGTTGGCGGCGGGTTCCCAGAGTACGGTGTAGCCGATCACCAGCGCCAGCACGGCGCTGCCGCCGGCCAGGATGGCTTGCTCACGCGGGTTGCGCGCCGACCAGAAGGCGTCGAATTGTTCCTGCCAGCGCTGCGGCACGCGCGGGCGCAGGCGCGCCAGCCGGTCCGCGGCGCGCGCGCGGCCAGCCGGGCTGCGCTGGGTGGCGCGGGGGCCGGGCTTGGATGCGGTGTCTTTCATCGGGTTCACTTGGCGCTCCGCGCTCACAGGCTGGGCTTGATCGACCAGCGCGTGCCGGCCGGTGCGTTGGCGCGCGCGGCGTCGGGCGGGCTATTGTCGGCTTCCATGGCCAGCCCGGACTGGCGTGCCGCGCTGCGCAGCGCGTTGGTGTCGGTGCCAGGCTTGAGCGTGGCGAACAAGGTGTGCCCGCGGTATTCGAGCGCCAGCAGCGCGTCCGGCGCAAGCTGGCGCGCGGCCTGGCCGAAGCGGTCGGCCAGCGGCAGGAAATCGTCTGGCGTGCTGCGCCCGCTCGCCAGGCGCAGCTGCTCGACCTGGCGGCGCATCTGCAGCGGCGGATCGATGACCACGGGGATCTGCGGAAAGGCGCTGCGCAACGTCTGTTCCTGGCCGGCCGCGAGGCGCTGCGCCTCCTGGCGCAGCAGCAGCCAATGCACGTTCATGCCGATCAACTGGACCAGCACCAGGCCGGCAGCCAGCGCCAGCGGCAGGCGCCAGGCCTTGAGGTTCCAGCGGTCGGCACGGCCCTGGGCGAATTCGAACTGGGCCAGGTCGAGCGCGGGCTCGCGCAGGCTGGCCTGCGCCCCTTCGATCCATACCCGCCAGTCCAGCGGGTGCGCGCCCGGCGGCGCCACCTGCGCCAAGGCGTCCTTTGATGCGTACCAGTCACCGGCGGGGGCGAGTCCCTGCCAGGCGGCGAGTGCCTCGGAGCCTAGCAGCAGACCGTAGCCGGCGTACTCACTGCTGCGCACGGTCAGTTGCCAATAGCGCGAAAGCTCGGCTGGCGCAGGTACGCCTTCCGTTTCAAACAAGGGCGATGCGCTGGTCAGCGAGGCGCCTTCGAGCGCCAGCGTGGCCAGGGCCGCGCTGGCCGCGGAAGGGGGGGCGACGGAATCCGCGCCGGGCTCGGCGGGCTGCGCCACGGGCTGCTGGGGCAGGCACAACTGCGCCGGCAACACGTGGCGGCGGCGGTGGCGATGCTCGGCAAAGGCGTCCAGCACGGCGCGCAGCCAGGCGCGGTCCGTCACCATCAGCAAGCGCCGGCGCGAGCCGCTGGCCGCCTTGCCCTGCAGCGCGTCGAGGGCCGGGCCCACAGCGATATGGCAAGGCTGGGCATCGGTGGCCAGCACTTCCTCGACCAGGTTCGGCAGCGCCAGCTTGAGCCGCGCCGGCGCGAGCGGCGGCACCGTGGCTCCGGTAAGCAGCACGTCGCTGGCCGCCATGATCAGGACCAGGCGCTCGGCGGGAGGCAGTTCGGCGATGGTGGCGTGGCCTTCGCGCAACAACTGCCCTGCCGCCTGAGGGCCTTGCCGGTGGCTACGGTCGGCCACGGCCGTGCGGACCAGGGCAAACGGCACGGCACCGAAGTGCCAGGGTTGCGGCTGGTCGTGCGGCCGATGCGGCAGGCGGACGTACAGGGTGGTGCTCAAGATTTCCTTGCTACAGCGCCGATCGTGGCGTCAATGAACGATAGCGGGGGCATGCGGCCCATGCAGCGGACGGCGCTGCTTGCATGGCTGATGCCGGCTGCGATACTGCCGGCGGCACAGGACAGGCGGGCGACCGGAGCCATGGACTACCGCTTCCGCCGGGCCGGAGCATACCTTGCCTGTGTGACGAATTGGCGTCAATACGTATCTGTCTGATACTGCTGGCCGAACGTCCGGGAAGGGCGCCGGCAGGTGTTTCACGGGGCGCCTGGGAGGCCCGGGCCTGCCCCTTGTGGCCACCTACGGTAACCCTTTTCGCCCCGCGCGACCCGACAGCATGATCCCAAAATCCGCCAGCCACGACGGCCACACGGACGAGGGGTTGCGCGCATCAGCGCTGCTCCGGCATCCGGTCGATATCGCGCACCCAGACCACCCGGGTGGTGTTGGCATTGCCCAGCGCTTCGCCGCGGTAGACCAGCGAGACCTGCATGCGGCTGGCGCGCTCGTGGCGGATCAGCCCGTAGATCAGGAAGTAGTGGGTGCGTACGTCGAGCGTGCTGGTGGCCGCGTTGGGGTCGGCCTGCGGCGCCAGCGTGCGCAATTGCGTCTGCAGGTCGCCAATGTTGTTGAAATAGGCGCGGTCGCGCTGGCGCACCACTTCGCGGGCGCGGTCCAGCGGCAGCTTGTCGATCACGGCGGCCAGCACTTCGGCCTCGGCGGTATTGGCATTGACGAGCGTGCGCTCGGGCAGCATGTCGACGAAGGGCGCCAGCGCGGCCACGATCTCCGGCGTGTAGCCCGGAATGGCGAGCAGGTCGTTGACGTCGTCGGGCGCGCGCAGCCCGCGCTGGCTGTCGCTGCTGCCGCCGTTGCTGGCGCCGGCGGCGCTGACCAGGTAGCGGGCGGTCGGCTCGGCGAGCGAGGCGTTCAGGCCCAGCGTCTGCAGCAGGCGGCGATAGATCGCCAGGCTGGGGGCGTCGATGGTGGCGATCCGGCCTTGGGACTCGCTGGCGGTCCACAGCACGAGGTTGGAGAGGTTGAAGCGGGCCTGGGCGTCAAGGATGCGGCCCGACAGGAAGGAGGTTTCGCCTTCCTGGTCGGTGCGCAGGCCGGCGCCGAGGAAGTCCGACAGACGGGTCTCGGCGATCGGCACTGCCCAGGGCTCGCCGAGCTGGTCCACGCTGGTGCGGCGCTGGTCGTCGCGCAGGATCAGGCGGGCCCAGTCGACGGCCGCGCGCTCGATCCAGCTGGCCTGGGCCAGCAGGCGCTGGTTCTCGATGGAGCGGATCTGCACCTGCTGGCGCCAGAGCATGCCGGATACCACCACAACCGCCAGCGTGACCACCAGCAGGGCCGTGACCACGGCGGCGCCGCGCTGGCGGCGGCCGGCCGGCACAAGGGGAGCGGGGCGTTTGCTCATAGGCCGGTCATGCAGATTTTCTGGAAGCGCCGCGGCGTGTCGCCGTCGCCCATGCGCGCTGTGAGGTTGAGCTCGATTGCGCGCACCGCCGTGGTGGCGACGCCCAGGCTGGCGCTCACGCCGGAGGCGGCTACCGCGCTGGCGCTGGCGTTGCCGCTGAGCAGCGCGGCGGCGACGCGGCCGTTCTCGGCCTGCCAGCCGCCGGGTTCGACCCAGACGCGCGCCGACAGGCTGTCGGCATCGCCAACCAGCGGCCGTGCCAGGTTGCCGCCGCCGCCCGCCTGGCGCAGCGCGATCATCGCGGCCTGCACGGCGCTGCGGTTGTCAGCCGGCGGGCTGGCCGCGCGCACCACCGTGCTGCCGTTAAGGCGATAGACGACGACTTGCCACTGGCTTGGGCGACCCTCGTCGCGGCGGTCGCGCACCATCAACAACTGGCCGTTGCCGAGCTCTACCGGGCTGCCCTGCAGCAGGGTCGGGCTGGTCAGGTGCTCGCAGTCGGACTGGAACTGGCCGTATAGCAGCTTGAGCGAATTGAGGCGGTTGTCGTGGTCGGTCAGGCGCTCGCGGCCGCGCGTCATCGCGTCCAGGCCGCGCCACGCGATCACGGCGATCACCGCCAGCAAGGTGATCGCCACCAGCATTTCAAGCAGCGTGAAGCCGCGCATGGCCACGGCCTGGCGTGGCCGCCCAAGGCACTGAAGGCCCTGGAGGCCCTTAGGGCGCTTAACGCGTTTAAAGCAGGTTGCGCGTTTCATTGGGAACGATGGTGACCAGCCAGGCCAGGCGCACGGATTTGTCGGCGCCGGACGGGTAGACCGCGATCTCGACGCGGCGGAAAGAGGGGTTGGGCGTGCCCGATATGGTTTCTTCGCAGTACAGCTCCACGCCGCCTTGCKGGCAGGCGTAGCCGCGCGTGCCGGGCTCGGGCCAGGTCTTGGACAGGCGCAGGGTGGCGAGGTGGTTCTCGGCGCTCCACTCGGCCAGCATGCGGGTCTGCAAGGCGGAGCCCGCCTCGATCATCGATCCCATCGCGCGCATGGCGGCGGTCAGCGCCACGGCCAGGATGGTCAGGGCGACCAGCACTTCGATCAGGGTGAAGCCGCGCACCGGCACGCGCCGGGCACTGCGCGCACAGGGAGGCGATTTTGGGCGGCGCGTCATGGCGTGCTGGCAAAGTAGCGGCCGGCACCGTCGCTGGCCACGTCGATACGGATGCCGCCGCGCACCAGCACGACATGCTGGGGACCCTCGATCAGCTCGCGCCCGAACACCAGGCGCGCGCCGCCGTTGCCGCGCCCGCCTTCGGTGACGGCCACGCTGTCGAGCTGCAGGCGCCATTTGGTCGGCGCGAACACGTCCCCGGCGAGCGGGGACCAGCCGGCCGGCGTGGCTTGCAGGAAACGCCAGCCGACCGTATCGGCCTCCCAGGCGATCGGCCGGGCGCGCAGCTGGGCTTCTTCCTGGGCGAGCTCGAACAGCCGCGCAATGCGCTGTCCGTCGTCGAGCACGCGGCCGCGCTCATTGGGCGCGGCATTGACGGCTACCAGCGAGATCACGATGCCGGCAATCACCATCACCACCAGCAGTTCCAGCAAGGTGAAGCCGCGGCCGCGATGGCCGTGAGCTTGCCCTGCCTGTGGCCAGGTGCTCATGGCTGCGCGCCTGGCCCGGATCATGGCAGTGGTTCCTTATTCCCAGTTGCCGATATCGGCGTCGTTGCCACTGCCGCCCGCCTGGCCGTCGGCGCCGAAGCTGAACACGTCGATCTCGCCGCGCACGCCCGGGTTCAGGTACTGGTACGGATGGCCCCAGGGGTCCTTGGGCAGCTTTTCCAGGTAGCCGCCACCTTTCCAGTTGTTGGGCACGGGCTCGGTGGTGGGCTTGGCCACCAGTGCCGCGAGGCCTTGCTCCGTGGTGGGATAGCGGCTGTTGTCCAGGCGGTACAGCTTGAGCGCCTGCATGATCGAGGAGATGTCCTGGCGCGCAGCGACGATACGGGCTTCGTCCGGGCGGCTCATGATCTTCGGGACCACCAGCGCGGCCAGCACGCCGAGGATCACGATCACGACCATGATTTCGATCAGGGTAAAGCCGCGGACACGGCGGYGGCCGAGGCGGGGGGAAGAGTCGGGAAGGGTGGCAACGTTCCTGCGCATCATGGTTAGCCTTATGGAATATCTGGCGGAGCGCCTGCTCACATCCGCGTTGCATCCGCGTGGTGGCGATCCAGTGGTCAAACAGTATAACCGCCACTTCATGACGACTTTGCGAGCGAGTGCTTGCATGTTCACCCGCGGCGAAACGGCGCGGGCCTGACGGAGGCAGACAGCTGTCATGCGGCTCTGGTAGGCTTGGCGTTTTGATGCCTACCAGCCCACTTCCGTGCAACTCTCCTTGCGGCCCGCCCTTCGCTTCAACCCCTCCAGCCTCTGGCTGCCGCGGCTGGCCGCGCTCGTGCTGTTCGTCGCGCTATGCGCCCTGGCCACCCGCTGGGCGCTCATCTTCAGCGCGATGCAGACCATTGCCGTGCCGAACGCGGCCCGCGTGGCGCAGACCGAGGCGGTGGAGACCGGCGCGGCCGGCACGCTGTTTGGCGGCAACGCGCAGTCCGGCGTGCGCGATGTGCAGTTGATCGGTGTGGTTGCCGACATTGGCAGCGGTGCCGGGGCGGCCATTGTCTCGCTGGATGGCGGCCCGCCCAAGGCGGTGCGCGCGGGCACCGCGCTGTCGCCGCAGCTCCGGCTGACGGAAATCCGCGATCGCGGGGTCGTGATCGAGCGCAATGGCGTGCGCCAGGAAATTGCGCTGCCGGTCCCGGCCATCGTCACGCGCGGTCCCGCGGCGGCCGCGCAGCCGGCTTTGCCGGCAGGCGCGGCGGCGCCGCTATCCACGCCGATGCCGGTGCCCGCCACGCCCATCCCCGCACCGCCGCCGCAGTCCTTGCCGCAGCAGCAGTCCCAGGGCGGCAGCGAACCTATCTCTGCTAAAGACTGACTTGTAACAGCGCTGCGCCAACTTGTTTACGTTACTTTCAGTGGTTTACGCCGGCGGTGCTTAACTGTGAGCCGCGTAACAACGTATTAGGTGGACCAACTTTCCAGCCTGGCGTGCGCTCTAATTCCTACCAGTCCACCGAGACGAAAAAGGAGCAAAGACATGCAAGGCAATCTCAAGGCACGTTCGATCCGGAATTTCATGGCCGCTTCGGCCGTGTTCCTGGCGATGGGCGGCGCAGCTTTCGCCCAGACCACTGCGCCCGCCGCGCCGGCCCCGGAACGCCACCATATGGAGCATGGCGGCGGCATGTGGTTCAAATCGGTCGATACCGACGGCGATGGCACGATCTCCAAGGCGGAGGCCGACGCGCTGTTCAACAAGATCGACACCAATCACGACGGCAAGCTCGACAAGAGCGAACTGGCTGCTTATCGCAAGACGATGATGGAGCAGCGCCGTGCCGAGATGCGGGCCGAGCTCGACGCCCGCTTCAAGGCGGCCGACAAGAATGGCGACGGTGCGCTGACCAAGGCAGAGGTGCAAGCCGGGATGCCTCACCTGGCCAGGTACTTCGACCAGTTCGACACCAACCACGATGGCAAGCTGACGCTCGACGAGATCCACGCTGGCATGCAGAAGATGCACGAGCAGCGGATGCAGCGGATGCCCCGCGGTAGCCAGTCCAACCCGGCAGCGCCGTCGAGCAGCGGTGGCTGATCGCGGTGACTGATTGAGGCAGGATCCACGGCGCGCCGCGCCGTGGGCAGATGAAAAAAGCGCGACCGTTGCCGGCCGCGCTTTTTTTTTGCGCCGTGGCTGGCGGCACCGGCCAGCGTTGGCACCATCCTTGCCTTCGGAACCCTCGACCTGCCGGGTCAGCGGATAGTCCACGGCCCTGAAGGCCGGAACGTCCGGGGCGATCGGGTCGCATTTGCCACGGCAGTCTCCGACGCCCCGTTCCTGTGCATGGCTGTACGTCGCGGCGGCATCTTGCACCCGGAAGGCGATCGCGCAGGGCGAAAGGACGCCGCAGGAGACAGGTCACCATAAAAAATTGCGTACTTGTGCACGGTTTGCTAAATTTGCGCAAAAAAATTGCCGACAAACATATTGCGGAGCAACAATATCGTGAGCAAGGTGGAGCTGGACAAGATCGACAGGAAGATCCTGGAGGTGCTGCAGACCAACGGGAGGCTGACCAACCTGGAAGTGGCCGAGCGCGTGAACCTGTCGCCCAGCCCGTGCCTGCGGCGCATCCGCCGACTGGAGGAGGTGGGCGTGATTCGCCAGTACGCGGCGCTGCTGGAACCCGGCCGGATCGGGCTGGGGCTGCTGGCCTATATCAACGTACGGCTCGAGAAGCACGGGGGGGCGCCCAAAGGCAAGGCGCCGCTGGACTTGTTCCGAGCTGCCATCGAGATCTGGCCGGAAGTGGCCGCCTGTCACGCCATGACCGGGGAGATGGACCTGCTGCTCAAGGTCTACGTGGAAGACATGGAGCATTTCGCACGCTTCATGAAGGACCACTTGCTGGCCCATCCGGCGGTCATCGACGTACGATCGAGCTTCGCCCTTGAATGCATCAAGGACACCACGGCCTTGCCGGTGCCAGGAGGCTGAGGGCCTCGCGGCGATCGCCGGCACCAAAGAAAATGGCGCGCCGGGCGGGCGCGCCATCGGTACGATGCCGGCAGGCTTCGCTCAGGCGGTGTGCTTTTGCGGCACCATCGAGCGCCAGAAGCGCAGGCCGAAACGGCGCGCATCGCGCAGGTTGCGGCGCAGCATGTAGTCGAGGTCGGCAACCTGCTCGTCGAGCGCCTCGGTCAGGCGGCTGACGGTATCGGCAGGCGGCAGCTCAAGGTAGGCATCGGCCTCGCCGTACGCATACTGCACCTTCATGCCGGCCTTCTTGGCAATGTGCATCATGGCGGCATTGCGCGACAGGCAGTGCATGTACAGGGTGCGCACATTGCTGTTGCGGCCGTGCATGGCCGCACGCTCGAACAGCGCGCTGCCAATGCCGCGGCCACGTGCGCTCTGCGACACGGAGACGCCGAACTMGGCAACCCGGCCCTGCGTGTTGTCGCGCAGGTTGGCAAAGTGGCCCACGCCGATCAGTTCCAGGTGCTCGTCGTACACGCCGAACACGGTGTCGTGGTCGAAATCGATGCTGTCGACGTAGGCTTCGATCACATGATCGCCAACCGACTGGCCGAAACGGAGCAGGCGATCCTCCTCGCCCAGGGCGAGGAAATGCTTCAGCAGGCGCGAGCGATGATGCGCAGCCAGCTCGCGCACCAAGGTGGTGGGGCGATGCGAGGCTTGCGCTGCTGCGGCTGCACGGCGGAGATCTTCGTCGGATACGGCCCCGACGGCCTTGCTCAGTTCGAGCGGATTCACTTTGTTTTCCTTGCGACGTAATCAGGTATAAAAATAGCACTCAGCGGGTGTTCAGCCATGCACTTTCGACAAATGGGTCGGACTACAAGGGCAAACACTATCTTGCTGCAATGCAAAAAGTATTGTAGTGGATTTGTCAGTTCCACGTAAGGTGAGCATCGCATCAACCTTGTTCGATTTTGTAAATTCCAACTAAATCTATATAAATCAATGAGTTGTGTGATGCTTGAAGGGCGCTTTCCGCCCGATGATGTGGGTTTGCTGCAACGCCGCATATCAGCTTTCGCCAGGCCGGGGCACGGGATTGGCCCTGCCTCGCGGTGATGCAGTCCCAGTTATTCACAGATATAAGTGCTTTATGCACATCTTTTTGTGCCTCACGGCTACCGTTGCGCAGCCGATTTCTCAGGATTTTTCGTGGACCCCAAGGCCGAGCCCCCGATTCTCGTTATCTACGCCCACCCCAGGCCGCAACTGTCGCGCGTCAATCGTCCGCTGGCGGCGGCACTGGAAAGCCTGCCCGGCGTGACCGTGCACGATCTCTACACCAGCTATACCGACTACGACATCGACGTGGTCGCTGAGCAGCGCGCCCTCGCGCGGGCCGGCACGCTGGTGCTGCAGTTCCCGGTGCAGTGGTACAGCATGCCGGCGCTGCTCAAGCTGTGGGTGGACGAAGTGCTGGAGAGCGGCTGGGCTTACGGCCCCGGCGGTACGGCGCTGCGTGGCAAGTCCATGCTTGTGGTGGCCAGCACCGGTGGCCACGCCGACTCCTACGGGCCCGACGGCACGCACGGCCACAGCATCGAGGAATACATGCTGCCGCTGGAGCAGACCGCCGTGCTGTGCGGCATGAGCTGGCTCTCGCCGCTGGTGCTGCACGATGCCAACCAGGCTGATGCCCAGGCGCTGGCCGACCATATCGGCCGGGTCACCGGTGTGCTGGGCGGCATCGCGGACGGCGCCCGTGGCGTTGCCGTCAACGCCGCCGCAAGCTGAGGAGCGCGCCATGGAACAACATGATTTCCTGGTAGCCCTGGTGGTTTTCCTGGTGGCCGCGGTGGTGGCGGTGCCGGTGGCGCGCCGCTTTGGCCTGGGCGCGGTGCTCGGCTACCTGCTGGCCGGCGTGGCGATCGGCCCGTGGGCCCTGCGGCTGGTGACCAACGTCGAATCCATCCTGCATTTTTCCGAGTTCGGCGTGGTGCTGATGATGTTCGTGATCGGCCTGGAACTCGAGCCCAAGAAGCTGTGGGCGCTGCGCCGCGTGATCTTCGGCTATGGCGGCGCCCAGATGGCGGCCTGCGCGATCCTGCTCGGCGGCGTCGCTGCGCTGGTCGGGGCCTCGTGGCAGGTCGCACTGGTGGCGGGCCTGGGGTTGGCGCTGTCGTCCACCGCAATCGCGCTGGCCACGCTGGCCGAACGCAATCTCTTTGGCACGCCGGCGGGCGCCGCCAGCTTCGGCATCCTGCTGTTCCAGGACATCGCCGCGATCCCGATGATCGCGCTGTTGCCGCTGCTGGCTGCCGGTGGCGCCGACGCCGGCGCGTCCGGCGCGGCGGGCTGGCTTGGGGCGGCAAAGGCGGTCGGGGTGATCGGCGCCGTGGTGGTGGGCGGGCGCTATCTGGTCCGCCCCGCGCTGCGCTTTATCGCGCGCACCGACATGCGCGAGATGTTTACCGCCTTCGCGCTGCTGCTCGTGGTGGGCATCGCGCTGATGATGGACGCGGTGGGATTGTCGATGGCGCTGGGCACCTTCCTGGCCGGTGTGCTGCTGGCGGACTCGGAGTACCGTCATGCGCTGGAAGCCGACCTTGAGCCCTTCAAGGGCCTGTTGCTGGGCTTGTTCTTCATGGCGGTAGGCATGTCGATCGACTTCGGCGTGCTGATGCAGGCACCAGTGCAGGTGGCGGCCCTGGTGGTTGGCTTCGTGTTGCTCAAGACGGTGGTGCTTGCCCTGCTGGCGCCGCGCTTTGGCATCGCGCGCGGCCAGTGGTTATTGTTTGCGCTGCTGATTTCACAGGGCGGCGAGTTCGCCTTCGTGGTGTTTGGCGTGGCGGGCGGCGCCGGCTTGCTGCCGGCGCGCATCGAAGCGCTGCTGGTGCTGGTGGTGGCGCTGTCGATGGTGGCTACGCCGCTGCTCCTGCTGGCCTTCGACCGGCTGGTGGCGCCCCGGCTGGCCCGCCTGGCGCGGCGCCCGGACGACGTGATCGCGCCGCAGGACAACCCCGTGCTGATCGCCGGCTTTGGCCGCTTTGGCCAGATCATCGGCCGCCTGCTCTATGCGCAAGGGATCGGCGTGACCGTGCTGGACCACGATCCCGACCAGATCGAGTTTCTGCGCCAGTACGATTTCAAGGTGTTCTACGGGGATGCCACGCGCATGGACCTGCTTGAATCCGCGGGCGCGGAGCGGGCCCGCATCCTGGTGGTGGCGATCGATGGCATGGAGGACAGCCTCGCGCTGATCGACAGCGTGCGCGCGCGTTTCCCGCACCTGCAGATCTACGCGCGGGCGCGCCATGTGTCGCACGTCTACCAGCTCAAGGACCGCGGCGTGCATCTGTTCGAGCGCGAAGTGTTCGAGGGCTCGCTGTTGCTGGGCCGTCGCGTGCTGGAGGGGCTGGGCTACGATCCCGTACAGGCCCGCTCGGTCGCGCTGCGCTTTCGCCGGCATAACATCGCGGCGATCGAGCGCTTCTACCCGCACTACACGGACCAGAAGAAGCTGGTCTCGCTGGCGCGCCAGGCGCGTGACGAACTGGAGGAGATGTTCCGTCAGGACCGCGATCAGCGCCGCCAGCGGGAAGAGGAAGACTGGTCCTGAGATGCAATGCCGGCGCTGTAATGGCGCCGGCATTGCCTATGAATATGTGTTACTCGACACCGCGCAGCCGCGCCGCGGGCTCTGCGCGGGCGGCGGGCAATCCGCCCGCCAGCAGGTCGATCACCATCTCGGCGAACTCCGCGTACGACAGCTTGCCGCCCGGCTTGAGCCAGGTGAAGGTCCAGTTGATCATGCCGAACACCGTCATCGTCAGCGCGGCCTGGTTGYCGCGGTTGACGCGCTCAGGATAGGCCCGGCGCAACTGGCGGGAGAAGGCGGCCACCACGTCGCGCTCGCGCTTGAGGATCTGGTCGCGCTGCTCCTCGGCGAGGAACTTGACGTCGTTGATCAGGGCGACATGCCGGGTCTGCGAGGTCTCGTACTCGGCCAGGAAAGCCCGGATCAGGTTGGAGAAGCTATCCAGCTCGCTGCGTCCCTGGCGTTCCGCCTCCGCCTCGACCTCGGTCACGATCAGCATCAGCCGGCGCGTGTAGCGGTCGAGCAGATCGAACAGGATCGCCTCCTTGCTCTCGTAATAGTGGTACAGCCGGGCCTTGGAGGTGCCGCAGGCGGCGGCCAGGTCGGCCATCGAGGTGCTGGGGTAGCTGCTGGCGGCAAAGGCGGCGGCAGCCAGGTCCAGGATCTGCTMGCGCTGCGCCTCGAAATCGGGTGCCTTGGTACGGGCCATGGAGACCTTCGCCTTTTTTCTTTTTACTCGCCGCCGGCGGACAGGTTGCGGCGCAGCTCGCAGGTCTGCAGGGATTCGGCATTGCCGCGCAGCACCAGCTGGCCGGCGCCGATCAGCTCGCGGCAGCGCCAGAACACAAACCAGTCGCTGGCCAGCAGGCCTTCGATGGCGCCCATCACGCCGCCCACCAATTGCGCGGCCGGCGCCCATTCCAGCGGGGCGCGCTCCAGGATCACTTCGTCGACCGTGTGGTAGGCCGCTGGCACCAGCGTATTGCCCTTCCACAGGCGCACGTCGGCGTTTTCCTTGACGTTCTGCTGCCACTCATAGCCCAGGCGGCCCAGGCGCAGGACCGAGACCGGGGCGATGGTGGAGAAGCGCCGCGCCAGCCGGGCCGCGGGATACATGCCGATCGCGGCCAGGTTGCCGCGTGCGGGTGCTTCCAGCTCGCGCAGGTCCATGGCCACTTCATTGATGCGCTGGGGCGACTGGTAGAGGTGAAACACCACCCGGCGCAGCATCAGCTGGTCGGAAGCGCTCTGGCCATGCCAGATGGCAACCTCCAGCTCGTCCTTGCGCAGGCCATGCAGCTGGTCCAGCGCCTGGTGCATCTCGGCGGCGAAGTCGATGTCGCTGTGCGGCGCCACGCGCTGCCAGAAACCGGAGCGGATCAGCCCGCTGCTATCGACGTCGGCCAGCGGCCCGACGGCGAGGTCGTCGCGAAGCACGACGACCGGGTCGGGCCTGGCGGCCTGGGCGAGGGCTTGCCGTAGCGTGTTGCCCGCTACGTCGCCGTTGACGACATGGATGTATTGCATGGGCGTGATTGTATATGGATGCGACCTGCGTAAGGCACGAAACGCGGCGGCTGAGCCGCAATGCCCGGTGCGCTGGCGATCCTTCGTCCCCGGGAAGCGGCGTCTGGCATACACAACGGAAATAGTCGTTGCCTTCGCGGTCTATATAAGTAGACCGTCCACCGTTTCGGGACGGCGGCGGCGCCGTCGGAGCGCTTTGCGTGCGCGGAGCTTGATCCTGCGCAAGGCGCCGCGCCGGCTAAACGTCAACCATGGCGTTTAGCCGCAACGCCTGTCTTAAGGAGGCAATCATGCCGTGCGCTCGCCTCGGGCGGGCCCGCGTCAAAGGGTTTCGGCGCTGGCTCGCTCGCTTCAGACCTCTGGCGCCATTGGCGCTAGCCGCGCTGGTGGCGTTCCAGCCACCACTCGCCGCCGCCAATGAGCTCAGCATGGTCCGGCAAGCATTTGCGCAACAGGTGTCCCGCCATCTCAGCCTCCCGGCGGCCGTCGCCGTGCGGTATGCCGGCTTGCTGGCGTCCGCGCTGCAGGCAGACGGGCGGGAGGCCGACGCGGGTGACTGGGCTGTGCTGGTCGATCGCAACCCGCGCGTCCAGGCCGCCATGCTGTTCGCGCGGCCCGCCGACGATGCGCCTTGGCAGTGGGTGGGCGCCGCGCCCGTCTCGACAGGCAAGCCAGGCACTTTCGATCATTTCATCACGCCGACCGGTGTATTCAGCCACAGCATGGACAACATGGATTTCCGCGCCGAGGGTACCTACAACGAAAACGGCATCCGCGGCTACGGCGTCAGCGGGATGCGCATCTATGACTTCGGCTGGGTCGATGCCCAACGTGGCTGGGGCAAGGGCGGGGAGAGCCAGATGCGCTTGCAGATGCATGCCACCGATCCGGACCGGCTTGAATCTCGGCTGGGCCACCCGGCTTCCAAGGGATGCGTGCGGATCCCCGCCACCCTGAATCGCCTCCTTGACCACTATGGGCTGCTGGATGCCGACTACCTGGCTGCCGCGCAGCGCGGTGACTCGCTCTGGATCCTGGCACCGGGCCGGGCGCCGGTAGCCCGGCCGGGGCGCTACCTCGTGATCGTGGACTCGGGCGCGCACGCAACGTCTGCGCCGCACGGGGGTGAGTAGTATCGAATCCGGCGGAATGCGATGCCGCTTCCGCCACTATCCGTTGTTCTTAGGGAGAAAATGGCAATGACGAATGCGGCTTATAAGAAGATTGTGGTGGCAGTGGATGGCAGTGCGACCTCCGACCTGGCGCTTGCCGAGGCAATCCGGATCGCGGGCACCGGGGGCGCGCAAGTCCTCGCCTTGTATGTCGTGGACAACGGCCAGCTTATGTTCGATGTCGCGTATTACGACCCGACGCCTGTGCTGCAAGCGTTGACTGACAGCGGCGAGCGCGCGTTGGCCGCTGCCGCGCAACGCCTCGGCGCGCAGGGCGTGCGCCACGAAACGCGGCTGGTCGCCCAGCAGGCCGTGGGGGGTGACATTGCCAGTGCGGTAAACGATGCAGCCGCCGAGTGGGGCGCAGACCTTATCGTGATCGGCACCCACGGCCGGCGTGGCGTGCGCAGGCTGGTCCTGGGCAGCGTGGCCGAGTCCGTGATCCGGCAGGCCAGCGTGCCGGTGCTCCTGGTGCGCGGCCAGGCGGCGGAAGGCTGAGCCTTCAGCCCGCGAATCGGATGTGCCCGCTGCGTAACAGGATTTCCCGCGCCTGGGTGAGTTCGAACAGGCCTTCGGCAATGCGTTCGATGCGCTGCCGATGGCTGGTAAACGCCCGCACCAGGTCCTCCTCGCGTGGGGAGCGGGCGCCGAAATGGGTCTCGAGCGCCTCGGCCGTGATCGAATACAAGGTGGGTTGCCCGTTGACAGTGGCGGGGCAGGAGAGGGTCAGGCTAGCCGCACAGTAGGTGGGAACGCTGCGGGGAAAGGATATTTCGGGCATGGCGTGCTCACACCGGTCACTGAGGGATGGAACCATTCTAGGAGATCGTTCCGATCCGCGATGAACGCGGAGTGCTGGGCTTTGACCGTCATCAACCCGGATATGGCAAACGCGGGCCGTTGGGTTTGGGCTGGCTGCCAGCCAGCCGGTGCACGGCGGCCACGGCTGCATGGGCGGCGTTGATCTGGGCCGAGGCGAAGCCGGCCTGTTCAACCAGAAACCGGTCCAGCGGCGCCGCGGAATCAGGCAGGAACCCGCTTGCAAGCGAAGTCACGCCTGCGCCGGGGTTGGCTGCCAGGTCGGACAGCTGCGCGGCGAGGCCTTGCAGGACTGCCTGCGTGGCCGGTTCCGGCTGGCTTTTGCCCGCTTGGCCCTCTAGCCYGGCGCGCACCAAGCCAGCCAGCGCTGCCATGCGCCGCAAGGCCAGGTGCAGCTGGGCGTACTCGCGGGCCAGCTCTGGAGCGAGTTCTGCCGCGCCCTGCTGCAAGGTTTGATCCGCCCGGCTGGAAGTACGTCCGGCCGCCATGCGCAAGGTTTCCAGCCGTGTCTGCGTCGGTGCGGGCGAGCGCGTGGGCGAGGCAGTGAACGCGCTGGCGCCGGCAAATGCTGCCCGCAGGTACGCTGCGTTTGCCACCAGGGCGTCGAGGCTATGGCGATACACCCGCGACAGCTCGGCCCGCGGCGCCAGCACGTAGTAGCTGGCCAGGGCGATCAGGCAGCCCAGCGCCGTGTCGATGCCCCGCAGCGCGGCAAAGTGGCTGCTGTCCGCCGCTGGGGCCCCGACCCACGAGAACAGGATTACCGCGGGCGTCAGGCACATCGCGAAGGCACCGGGACTGCCGGCGAGCCGGCACGTGTAGGCGGCCGCCAGGCAGGCCGCGCTGATTGCCAGGGCCAGCGGCGCCGACGGGTGAGCCAGGCCGATGGCACAGGCCAGCAGCGCGCCGGCCAGGGATCCCGCGAAGCGCAGGAACGAGATCCTGCGCGTGGTTTGCAACTGGGGGCTAAGCACCATGATGACGGTGACCGCCACCCAGTATCCGTGATCGACTCTCCAGAACTGCGCCGGCATCAGGCTCAGGCTGCCAGCCAGTGCCAGCCGCACCGCATGGCGGGCCACGCGGGCATCGCGGGCGGTGTGCTCCGCAACCACGGCGCGCCAGCGTTGCCATGTCCGGCGCACGGTGCGCCGTGGCCAACGGTACTCGCGGCGCCAGTCGCCGAAGGCCGGATACCGGGCCAGTGCGCTCAACGCAGCCTGGTACAACGGCGGCGCCCCGGCATTGGCCAGCGGTGCATGCAGGCGGCGCAGTTCGCCGGCCAGCGCCGCGCATAGCGACGGCAGGTCAGGCGCGTGATGGGCCAGACTTTCGCAGGCCTGCTCCCGGACATCGGTGACGCAGCGCAGCAAGTGGCGCAGCGGCAGGTGCTCCGCACTGCCCGTGTCACCGGCTTTGGGGCCTGCGTCATCGGCCCGGCTGCGCAGTTCGGCGGCAACGATCAACAGGGCGAACATGGCATCGGCCAAGCTCACCACGTAGGCATAGTGCATCAGCCCAAGCGGGTCCCGCAGGCTGCGCCGCATGTTGATCGCCTGATGCGCAGCCTCGATACGTTCGCGGATGTCGCGCTTGATGGCCGTCGCATCGCCTACGGGCGCATCGGCCGCCAGATCGGAAGCAAAACGCAGCAACGCATCGAACATCGCCAGTATCTCGGCGCGCGGCCGCGTGTCGCGAGCGGATCGGATGAGGGCTAGGCTGACGACGCAGGCGAAGATGCCGCCGAGCAGGAATTCCTGGCTGCGGGCCAGCACACGCACAGCCAGCTCGGCCTCGCCCGCCGGTTGCAGGCAGGAGGCGATCAGCACCACGTAGAGCAGCTTGGCCGACAGCGCGGGCACGGGGCCGCGGGTCTCGGCCAGCCCGGCGGCCAGCCCAGCGAAAAGCACCAAGGCCAGCGCCGTCCACGGCGTCACCGCTGCAGCGGTGCCCAGGGCACATGCGGCCGCACCGCCAATGCCGACGGAGCCCAGTGCGGCCAGCCGTTCGGCGGCGGTGCCGCGGCGATCGGCCAGGCAGGTCCAGATAGAAGCCGTTGCCGCCCACAGATAGCCAGCTTCCCCGGTAAGCCATCCCGTGCCGGCCAGGACCAGGAACGAGAAGGCGTAGACCAGGCCTCTTTGCAACATCGAAGCATCGGGGCGGGGCGGGCGCAGCGCGGAAATCATGTCGGCAAGAAGGGTGGGCGCTGCGAGGCGGAGGCCATAGCAAGGGCAAATCATGGCGATTGGCAAAACGCGGGCAAAAAAAACCCGCGCAGTTTCGTGCGCGGGCTGGAATCCACCGAGGTGGTGGAGGAGACAGACTCCACTATATATGATTTGCTGCGTCGCACCAAGCGGCATATAGACCAAGCGTGTCTGGCTTCACAAACATGTTGTATGTGAGCAACAAAATGGCGGTTTAATACATCGGAAGCTCGTTTTCTCTCACCTTTTGCCCTGTTTTTGTCGAGTGTTTGTCGGCAATTCATCTGGTTTATCGCGACACGGCGTGCCCGTTTCAGCGGAAGAACAGATAGGCGATGCCGACCGCGGCGCACAATCCCACAAGATCGGCGAACAAGGCACAGGCAAGCGCGTGCCGTGTGTTGCGGATGTTGACGCTGCCGAAGTACACGGCGAGCACATAGAAGGTGGTTTCGGTCGAGCCCTGGATGATCGCGGCGAGCTTGCCTTGGAAGGAGTCGACGCCATAGGTGCTCATGACGTCGATCATCAGTCCGCGTGCGCCCGCGCCAGACAGGATTTTCATCAACCCGACCGGCAACGCGGGGACGAAGGCGGTGTCCAGGCCCAGCCAGGCAAAAGCGGTGCTCAGGCCCTGCATCAAGACATCCATGCAGCCGGTCACCCGAAACAGCCCGATCGCCACCAGGATTGCCACGAGATAGGGAATGATCTGCACAGCCACGCCAAAGCCTTCCTTGGCGCCGTCGATGAAGGCCTCGTAGACATTGATGCCGCGCACGGCACCGCAAATCAGGAAGACCACGATCAATGTCAGGATGAAGCCGCTGCCAGCCAGGGCGGTGGCGGTGCTYACCTGTTCCGGGGGCGCGTGCCGCAGCCAGAGGAAGAGTCCGCCGACAGCCGCCGCCAGCAGCCCGAAGGCGGCCAGCACGGCAGGCTTGAGCAGGTTGAGCCGCTGCGCCCAGGCCACTGCCAGCAAGCCGGCAACGCAGGACGCGCAGGTGGCGAGCAGGGTCGGAAGGAAGATATCCGCGGCATTGAACCCGACCAGGCCTTGCTTGACCGCGATCGCCTGCCGCATGGCGATCACCGAAGTCGGGATCAGCGTCAAGCCAGCCGTGTTCAGCACGATGAACATGATCTGCGCGTTGCTGGCTGTGTCAGCGCGCGGATTGAGCGACTGCAGCTCCCGCATGGCATTGAGGCCGAGCGGCGTCGCCGCATTGTCGAGCCCCAGCATATTGGCCGATACATTCATCATTATCGCGCCCTGGGCCGGGTGGCCCTGGGGAACGCCAGGGAAGAAGTGGCGCAAAAGCGGATTKACCGCGCGCGCGAAGACGTCGACGACGCCGGCGCGCTCACCAATGCGCATGATGCCCAGCCACAAGCTCATGACGCCCGCCAGGCCAAGCGAAATCTCGAACGCGGTGCGTGCGTTGTCGAACAGGCTTGCGAGCATCGCCGGAAATACCGCGATATCGCCTGTTGCCACACGAATGCAGGCGACGACGAAGGCGAGCAGGAAGAAGGAGAGCCAGACCAGGTTAAGAGCCATCGGCGAATCGCAGGCGGGGTTTGGGAGAGGCTACGCATCATAGCCTGCCGGACCCGTGCCCCCGGCACATGGGTGGCGCGTGCTGCCAGCGTCGGCGCGCCCTGGCGTGAGCCTTGGCACTGGCAATGTGTTGCGCAAAAACCGTAGTGCGCCGGTATACAATGCGGACAATACCGCCGCGGTCGCATTGCCCCTCAGCCTTCCGGGCCAGCGCCGCGGTCCCTGATCCCTATGACACCCGTCCGCGATGGCTCGCCCGCGCGCCACACCCGAGGACAGTGTCTCGCTGACCAAGCCAGAACCTATGTCCGACGCCCATGGTACCGAACACGCACTTCCTGGTTCGGATTCCGCCGGCGCCAGCCTTGGCGCCCAGCACTCCCCATTGTTTGCCCTGGTGACCGATACGTTGCGTGAGCGTATCCTCGGCGGGCAATACAACCAGGGCGAGCGCCTGGTCGAAAACAAGCTTTCCACTGAACTCGGCGTGTCGCGCATCCCCGTGCGGGAAGCGCTGCGCGCGCTTGCCGCCGAAGGCCTGGTGCGCATCGAGCCCCGGCGGGGCGCCTCGGTGGCGACGCTGTCGCCGAACATCGCCAAGGAAATGGTCGAAGTGCGGGCAACCCTGGAGGGGCTAAACGCCAAGCTGGCTGCCCAGCGCCGTGATCCTGCCCTGATCGCCGAGCTCAGCGAAGTGCTGCGCCAGGGCACCGAGGCCGCCGCGAGCGGACGCTCGGAGCGCTTCATCGAATTKAACACCCGCTTCCATGAGGTGCTGGGCAATATCGCGGCCAATAGCGTGCTGCAGGATATGGTGCGTACGCTCAGGGAGCGCACGGGCCTGCTGTTCGCGCCGGCCAACGTGACGCGTGCCCGGCAGAACTGGGAAGAGCACGCGCAGATCCTGCAGGCCGTCATCGCCGGCGATGCGGATCTGGCGGCGCTGTTGGCAACGCGGCACGTCTACAGCGCTGCCAAGGCAGCCGAAGATGTGGCCGAGGCCGGCGCTGCGGGTTCTTGAGTGCTGGTAGATAGTATTCGATATACGAAAGCGATCCCGCACCGGGTCAAGTCAGCACCTGTCGCTCCTGTGGCGCTGCTTTTCGTTGATTCCATTGGCATTTCGGGGCGCTCTTGCAGCTACCCAACGCCCCGGAATGGGGCGTTTGCGAGCCTCGACATGACGCGGTGCACCAAAATTCGGTATACTGTCAATCCTGATGAACCACAATAGGGATTGACCATGGACTACCCGACGCCCACCTATTTCCGGCAGTCGGTTGGCGAGCAACTGCTGGCCCACTATGCCGAGCGCGACGCTGTGCGCCATTGCACCCCGCTCCTGCCTATCCGCTGGCCCAGCCTGCGCCCCTTGTTCCGCCGCCAGTGCGTGCGGGGCCAAAAGCCGGTTTGAGCGCACGGCCTAAGAGGCCGTTTCAGAATGAAGCGAAGCGGTTCTGGCTAGGCGCGCGGCCGCAGACAGTACAAGTGGATCGGCCAAGGCAGCGCAACGACGCCAGCATCTTTTGGATATGGCCTCTAAGATAGCGCGGCCCCGCGCGCCGCCAGCAGGGCGCGCAATATAGAGCGGTGGCATCTTTCCTCGTGTTCGCAATAACAGCCAATCGAGAAATTCGTTTGCTGTGAC
The DNA here is from genome assembly GCF_056399905.1 of Cupriavidus sp. 01L46. Taxonomy (NCBI): domain Bacteria; kingdom Pseudomonadati; phylum Pseudomonadota; class Betaproteobacteria; order Burkholderiales; family Burkholderiaceae; genus Cupriavidus; species Cupriavidus sp. 01L46. Next base: position 626 of record NZ_JBFTSF010000057.1, on the reverse strand, counting down.
ATCGCGGCCAGCAGATCCAGTGTCCTGCTGGCTTCCGGGCGTGCCATTTCCGCACGAAAGTGCCGCTCGAATGCCCGCCATGCCTTTTCGTCCCCTCCAGCCTGTATGTCCAAGGCCTGTGCAACCAGTTCGGCGGAGGGCGAGAGGTTCGGAAACCACACGTCGTAGTAGTCCCGCTTGGCAAACTCGGCTTTCGGCACGCCCCGGGGCGGCCTGCGTACGGTGCCGATGCGGATTCCCTCGTCGGGCAGTCGGGGCGAACCCAGTTTCACGATGCGGATGGTCATGCAAGTTCCTCCTTCTATATAGAGTGATCCGCGGGCGCAGCGGCGGACCCTGTCGTGTGCCGCCCGGGCCTGTCCGGCGGCCATAGTTTGCCGCAGTCAGGTGGCTGGGGGCTAGTGCCGTGGCTTGGTGGTGCCGGCCAGTCTTCACGGGTCTTTTGCGGCGCTTTTCTGTCGATGCCAGAATCATTTCAGAAAACGCTTGCCAAGGCCGAGGGGGTCCCCTATGATTCGCCCCCTCGCAACACGAAACACCGCTGCAAAGCAGACGGGACAAGGGTTGCGGGGTCGGCAGGGGTGGTTGGCGGCGCGCATGGCGCAGCGAGCTGAAGGAAAAAAACC
>NZ_JBFTSF010000056.1:0-35803 GCF_056399905.1 Cupriavidus sp. 01L46 | reverse complement strand
GCCGAACCACCTTTTGCTCTCCTGCACCCATGTGCGGCTCGGAATACGTGACTGCATCTCGAGTAAGCTGCGGCAGACTCTCCGACCATGTCCCGTTGGGTGATCCGACTGTATGTACATGACCTGCCGTGAACGCCCTTCCACAAATAGTGGAGATACTTTGGATAGCTTGACGCGATAGTGGTTCGGAGGCTCGAATTTCCAGACGCGACTGAAAAACGTGAACTCGCCCTCTTTGCTCGATGCGTGGACTGAAGCTAGTGATTCCAATGAACTCGACATAGCGCTGCGGGTTACCCCGGCGTGGATAGCGCCAACGACTGTTCGCCGCCTCATACGGGACTGGGATGTCTGGCGTATCTAAGAACGAAAAGGCAACGCGCGCATTTGCTGATACCGGCGGTGTGTCGCCATGCAGTTCATTGCGAATCCACTCGCCAAGCTTGTAATAGCGCCCACCCTGCGCCCTTGAATAAGCAGCCGACGCGATTTGAAGKAGAGTGGTTTTTCCCGTACCGTTCACACCAGCGACCGCCACGACCGGCCACCCGAACTCAATCTCCGCATTGATTCCACGGATGCCGGCGACTCGCACCTTCTTAAGAGCGTTACCGAACAGGTTACGGCGGACATTCGCGTCGCGCCAAACTTCATCAGTCGCTTGCACAGCTGCGGCAACTTCCGCGTCAGTCAGCATTCCGCCCCCTTTCCCCTTTGTCTAATCGGTGATTATCCACCTATCGCCAAATAATAGCGTGAATGCAACTGAGAAACGCAGGACGCGATTGACTGGAGAAGTTGGGCTTCAAGGCGGAGGTTGAAGCCAGGTGTATGACGCTGGGATGGAGCAAGTCATGACTTTCTACGATGAATTCCGGGGCAGTGTCTTCTCGAAAGCGAAGCCGGACTAGCCAGGCGCATTTTCCGCCCGTACAGCCAGCCGGGCCACGGCCTCTATAAGCCGCTTGGCTGGTAGCCCGTCCCCTGCCCCATACGTCCCTGATACACCCGGTTCTGCATGCCCCATGAGGGCCATGCGCACATCAGCCGCGACACCAGCGGCCCGACACATGTCGGCAAACCCGTGCCGCCAGGAATGGAAGGTGATGCGCGTGTCAGTGATCTTGAGGGTCTTGCGCAGCAGCCGCCCGTATCGCTTCGAGAATGCGGCAGACACGATGCCATGCACACCCGGCTTGGCGGGGAACAGCGGACCATCGGGGCGCGTACTGGCCCATTCTGCGAACACCAACACCGGCACGGCCAGCGGCACCCATCGGCGGGAACCCTCGTTCTTGAGGCGCATAGCCGCGCCCTCGCCGTGCTCGCCCTCGTCGGTAATCATCAGGCCCGGCACGCCTTCCCGCTCTTGAACATCCTCGCGCCGTAGCTGATGCAACTCGTTCAGCCTGGCACCAGTCCAGCGGGCCAACCGGGGAAGCCAGTACATCGCCGGGTCGGATTCCTTCGCGCCATCGGTTGCAGCCATAACGGCCTTGACCTGCTCGGGGCTGTAAGGCTTCCGCAGTTCTACGGCCCGCTTGGGTAGCGGCAACTCCGCGCCCTCTGCCGGGTTCACGTCGATCAGGCCCCGCCCCTTGGCAACACCAAGCAGCAGACGGAGGAACCCAATCTTCTTATTGACGGTCGCCACGCTGGCCCCGGAGATCAGCCACTTGTCCCGGGTGGCAACGATGCTTGCTCGCGTTACTGCGTGAATGTCCGGGTCGCCTGCTTCGCGGACCGCTCGGCGCACAGCGTCCACGGTCTTGCTCGTCGGCTTTCGCTCTAGCTCCCATGTCGGGATAAGGGCCTCAAGATTCTGGCCCGAGGCAGCGGCCTTGCTGGATTGGTCCGCCATCGCTCCCTTAGGCGCTATGGCGGCCTTTACGGCGGGAGGTAGCGGTCCAATACCAGCCTCTGCTCTGCGACGCTCTACGATACCAATAACGCGCATCAGCTTGTCCGCTTCTTCCTCTGCGGCTTCCTCGGCGTACTCGTCCGCGATGTACAGCCCGGCTGCTTCTTGGTCGGCCAGTTCAGCCGCATCAATCTCTGCCTGCGTGACTTGCTGAGGCGCAGGGGCCGGGCCAGTCGAAACGGGGATCAGCTTGCCAGCAACGTCTACGAAGTCGGTGTCGTCAGGCCATGCTGCCGGGCCGGACGGCTCTGCCCTCATGGCCTGCCATTCGTCATCGAGTTCAACAGATACCTTGCGTGCCAGACGTTCGGCCTCGGGACGGTCCTTCGTGCCCAAGCTGCGGATAATCTCGCGCTTGCCGTTGTGCTGCTCGATGAGGTCTAGGGGAATCTTGCGGCGGAAGTAGTAGACGCTGCCGCGCTTCTGGATGTTGGTAGCCATCGGGTTCTCTACAGGTACGGGTGTAACACCTGCGCGGCATAGTGTACCGCTGGAACCACCCCACAAAAAACAAAACCCCGGAAGACCGCAATCTTCCGGGGTTCCGCCGCCAATACGATGTAGTGGCGGAGACGGAGGGATTCGAACCCTCGATCCAGGTTTTGGCCCGGATGCTCCCTTAGCAGGGGAGTGCCTTCGACCTCTCGGCCACGTCTCCCAAATCTGCCGTTGTGTGAGGGAGGCCACACAACGAAGCGCGTATTCTATCGGGCCAATTTCAATTGGTCAACGGTGATTCGATGACTAATTTAAAAAACTTGCACAGCCCGTTAGAAGCGCAGGCCGCAAGCGGCCTGCCTTGCATGGATCACGCCTGATCCAGCTCGAACACCTTATGCAGCGCGCGCACGGCGAGCTCCATGTACTTCTCGTCGATCAGCACCGAGATCTTGATTTCCGAGGTGGAGATCATCTGGATGTTGATGCCTTCTTCGGACAGCGTGCGGAACATCTTGCTGGCGATGCCGACGTGCGAGCGCATGCCCACGCCGACTACCGAGACCTTCGATACCTTCGGGTCGCCCGACACGCTGGCGGCGCCGATATGTGCCTTCACGCCATCGTTGAGGATGGCAAGCGCGCGCTGGTATTCGCCGCGCGGCACGGTGAAGGTGAAGTCGGTCTTGCCGTCGACGGACTGGTTCTGGATGATCATGTCGACGTCGATGTTGGCGTCGGCTACCGGGCCCAGGATCTGGTATGCGATGCCGGGCTTGTCGGGCACGCCCAGGACGGTGATCTTCGCCTCGTCACGGGCAAAGGCGATGCCGGAGATGACGGCTGCTTCCATTTCAGAATTTTCCTCAAAAGTGATCAGCGTGCCCGAGTGCATTTCTTGCTCGAGGGGCATCAGGGGGTCGGTGAGCGACGACAGCACGCGGGTCTTCACGCGGTACTTGCCGGCGAATTCCACCGAACGGATCTGCAGCACCTTGGAGCCCAGGCTGGCCATTTCCAGCATTTCCTCGAAGGTGATCTGGTCCAGGYGGCGAGCGTCTTCGACCACGCGCGGATCGGTGGTGTAGACCCCGTCCACGTCGGTGTAGATCAGGCATTCCTCAGCCTCGATGGCGGCGGCGATCGCCACGGCCGAGGTGTCGGAACCACCGCGGCCTAGCGTGGTGATGTTGCCGTTGTCGTCGATGCCCTGGAAGCCCGTGACCACCACCACGCGCCCGGCGTCGAGATCAGCCAGGATGCGCTCGTCATCGATGGACTCGATGCGGGCCTTGGTGTGGGACGAGTCGGTCTTCACCGGCACTTGCCAGCCGGTGTAGCTGATCGCGTCGACGCCCTCGCTTTGCAGCGCAATCGCGAGCAACGCGGAACTGGCTTGCTCGCCGGTGGCGGCCAGCATATCCAGCTCGCGCGGGCTCGGCTGCGCCGAGATTTCCTTGGCAAGGCCAAGCAAGCGATTGGTTTCGCCTGACATGGCCGAAGGCACCACGACTACGCGGTGACCTGCACGATGCCATTTGGCAACGCGCTTGGCGACATTCTTGATGCGTTCCGGAGAACCCATCGAAGTGCCACCGTATTTGTGAACGATGAGAGCCATCTGTTTGTCGACACCAGCAATTGTGCAAACCCTTGAAAATACACGAAGGGGAGCACCAAGGCAAGGTGTGGGCAGCTCGGACGACGGCCACGGCAAGTGGCGCGCGAGGAATATTGCGGGCGGAAAGCTGCCTGCCGAGGCTTACTCGATGGCCGCGCCCTGCCGGGGCGAACCAACCGGCTCGACCCACTCGACCCATTCGACACGCCAGCGCGGCGCGGCCGGCGCATCCGGCCAGCGCCGGTGCATGCCCMGGCCCGCCGCGAACACAAGCTGATCGCCCGACCACAGCAGCGGCAGGCGCGCACGCCGCGCCATCGGCACGCCAGCCTCCTGGTAGCCCTGCTTGAGCGCGCGCGCGGGCCCGCCCGGGCGCAGCACGATGCGCTCGCCGCCTTGGCGCGCGGCGAGGCGCAGGGGCCGGCGCAGCGCTGCCTCCGGCAGGCCGAAAGTATCGTCGCGCGTAAAGCGCAGTTCGCCGTGCCACGCAGGCACGGCCAGGCGTGCCTCGCCCTGCCAGTGCAGCGCCAGGTCTTCAGAGTCAATGGCAGGCCCCGCGCGGCGGGCCAGCACGCGCCCCCTGAATCGATGCAGCATCAGGGTCTCGTGCTGGATGGCAGGTTCACCGCCTTCATGCTCGATCAGTTGCGCGCGCATGGCGGACAGCCGCGCGGTGGACGGGGCCTGCGTGCCAAGCTCGCGCAGCCACAGGCGCAGCACGGCGTCGGCCTCGGCCGGCGGCAGCGCGCGCAGCCCGGCAAGATCGAGTTCAGCCAGCGTGCTGGTATCGCGCGGCGTGCGCACCAGCCCCGCCATCCATTGCGTAGCCAGCGCATCGAGCAATTCGCTGGCCTGCGCCAGGTGCGCGGCGGCTTGCGCCACGTTGGCGCGCAACGCGGGAAACGCCGCGGCCAGCGCGGGCATATGCTGCCTCAGCGCGTTGCGGGCAAATCGGGAATCGTCATTGGAAGGATCGTCGATCCAGGGGAGCGCATTCACAGCGCAGTACGCATCGATCTCGTCGCGCCCGACCTCGAGCCACGGACGCAGCAAGACAATCTGCTGCCTTGCCCCGAGCCTGCGCAGGCGCGGCATGCCGCCAAGCCCGGCCAGCCCGGCGCCACGAAACAAGCGCAACAGCACGGTCTCGACCTGGTCGTCCAGGTGATGGGCAAACAGCAGCAACGCCGCCCCGGCCTCGTCGCACATGGATTCGAGCGCAGCGTAGCGCGCGCGGCGCGCCGCCGCCTCCAGCCCTTCGCCCTGCCCCTGGCTGACCGAGACACGCTGGCTGTAAAACGGCAGTTGCCAGTCGGCGCACAGCGTCGCGCAGAACACGTCCCACTGGTCCGCCTCGGCCTGCAGGCCATGATGCACATGCAGCGCCACCACGCGCAGTGGCAGCGACGACGCCACCACCGCCGCACGCAGCGCGTGCAGCAGCGCGACCGAATCGCGTCCGCCGGAGAGTGCCACCGCCACCGTGCCTGCCCGTGCGCCGTCGCCAGAAACAACAAAGGCCGCACCGGCCTGAAGCGCCTGTGCGACCTTGTCGGTCAAGCCGGCGGACGGGTCAGCCCGGTGCGCCGGTTTCCTTGAACTTGCCATAGGCCAGCAGACGCTCATGACGGCGCGCCTGCAGCTCCTTCACGCTCATGCCCTGGAACTGGCGCAGCGAATCCGCCAGCGAACGCTTGAGCATGGCAGCCATGCCCTTGATGTCGCGGTGCGCGCCACCCAGCGGTTCGCTGACGATCTTGTCGATCAGGCTGAGCGCCTTGAGGCGGTGCGCGGTCAGGCCGAGGGCTTCGGCAGCTTCCGGCGCTTTCTCGGCAGTCTTCCACAGGATCGACGCGCAGCCTTCCGGCGAGATCACGGCGTAGGTGGCGAACTGCAGCATCTGCACCACGTCGCCCACGGCAATCGCCAGTGCGCCGCCCGAGCCGCCCTCACCGATGATGGTGGCGATCAGGGGCACCTTGAGGCCGGCCATGACGTAAAGATTGTGGCCGATGGCTTCGGACTGGCCGCGCTCTTCGGCGTCGATGCCGGGGAATGCACCCGGGGTATCGACGAAGGTGAAGATCGGCAGGCCGAACTTGTCGGCAAGTTCCATCAGGCGCTTGGCCTTGCGATAGCCCTCGGGCTTGGACATGCCGAAGTTGCGCAGCGCGCGCTCCTTGGTGTCGCGGCCCTTCTGGTGGCCCATCACCATGCACGCCTGCCCGTTGAAGCGGGCCAGGCCGCCCACGATCGACAGATCGTCGGCAAAGGCGCGGTCGCCGTGCAGTTCGTGGAAATCGGTGAAGATCTCCCGCACATAGTCCAGCGTGTAAGGACGCTGCGGGTGCCGGGCGATCTGTGCCACCTGCCATGGGGTCAGGTTGGCGTAGATGTCCTTGGTAAGCTGCTGGCTCTTGCCGGCCAGCCGCGAAATCTCTTCGGAGATATCGACAGCCGAATCGTCCTGCACAAATCGCAGTTCTTCGATCTTTGCCTCGAGTTCGGCAATCGGCTGCTCAAAATCTAGGAAGGTGGTTTTCATGAGACTCGCGTACCTGTCTGTGAAGGAGCGCATTCTACCGGAATTCGCCCACTAAACCGCAAGTCTGCGGATGCAGTCTCGCGCACTTCCATGCAAATTTTGCTACCTTCCAGCCTAATACGTCACAGGCAGGGGATCAAGACTGCGCCACATATACCAGGTGGCGACGGTGCGCCAGGGCTCCCAGTTGGCCGCCACCTCGCGCGCCTCGCTGCGCGTGACGGGCTCGCCACTGAAGTAATTTGCCGAGATGGCATTGATCAGGCCGACGTCATCGAGCGGCAGCACATTGGGCCGCATCAGGTTGAACATCAGGAACATTTCGGCGGTCCAGCGGCCAATGCCGCGGATCTGCGTCAGTTCCGCGATGACGGCTTCGTCATCCATCTCGGTCCAGCTATTCACATGGACGCGCCCTGCCTTGAAATGCTCGGCAAGGTCGACGATGTATTCCGCCTTGCGGCGCGACAGGCCGCAGGCGGCCAGGTTGTCGTGCCCCGCCTTGAGCATCTGCGCCGGCGTGAGCTTGGGACAGACCGCCACCAGCCGCTCCCACACCGTCTGTGCGGCCTTGACCGAGATCTGTTGCCCGACCACGGAGCGGGCCAGCGTGATGAACGGGTCGCCGCGCGAGATCAGGTGCGCGGGGCCGTAGGTGGGGATCATCTTGCGCAGGATGCGGTCGCGCTTCATCAGGTCGGCGCAGGCCTCGTCCCAGTAAGCCGGACGCATGGCATCCACCACCGTTTCGACCGGCAGGGGCAGCGCCTCGGCTTCCGGCAGCACGGGCGCCTTGGCCGCGCGCGCGCCGATCTTGAGGGCGGGCTTGCCGTCCGCCTTGAGCACCGGGCCAGGTGACTTGCCGGCGGCCTTGGCGGCCGCTTTCACAGGCTTGGCGACTTTCGCCGCCGGGCTTGCCTTCAGCGGCTTTGCAGGCAGTTTCACGGGCGCCAGCGGCTTGGCCGCGGGCTTGGCCTTGGTGGTCGCAGCAGTCTTGGACGGCGCCGCGGGCGTCGCCGTCTTGCGCACGGCAGCGTTCAAGCGCGCCTCCACTCGGTAGCACCGCCGGGCTTGTCTTCGAGAACCACGCCGCCCGCCAGCAGTTCGGCACGGATGCGATCGGCTTCGGCAAAATTGCGATCGGCCTTGGCCTGCTTGCGCGCCGCGATCAGCCCCTCGATCTGCTCCGGCTCCAGCCCATCGGCCGGCTTGCCGGCTTGCAGGAACGCATGGGCGTCGCGCCCCAGCAGGCCCAGCGTGGCGGCCAAGCCCTTGAGCTGGCGCGCCATCGCGCTGGAGCCGGTGCGATTGACTTGTGTACAGGCGCGTCAGCGAGTGACGGGCGTCTTCCAGGTGGACATTGCTGTAGTGCAGCGGGCTGCGGTAGTGCGCGCGCAGGATGAAGAAGCGCACCACCTCGGCGTCGTACTCCTTGAGCACGTCGCGGATGGTGAAGAAGTTGCCGAGCGACTTCGACATCTTCTCGTCGTTGATGCGCACGAAACCGTTGTGCATCCACAGGTTAACGAATGTCTTGCCGCTCGCGCCCTCGGACTGCGCGATCTCGTTCTCGTGGTGCGGGAACTGCAGGTCGGCGCCACCGCCGTGGATGTCGAAATGCTCGCCCAGCAGGGCGCAGCTCATCGCCGAGCACTCGATATGCCAGCCCGGGCGGCCCGAGCCCCACTTGGAATCCCACTTGCTTTCGGCGGGCTCGCTTTCCTTGGCGGACTTCCACAGGACGAAGTCGAGCGGATCGTGCTTGGCTTCGTTGGTGGCCACGCGCTCGCCGGCGCGCAGGTCCTCCAGCGACTTGCCCGACAGGCGGCCGTAGTTGGGAAATTTGCGCACGGCATAGTTCACGTCGCCATCGCTGGCGTGGTAGGCCAGGCCGCGGGCTTCGAGCTTGCTGATGATGTCGAGCATCTGCGGCACGTAGTCGGTGGCGCGCGGCTCGTGGTCCGGGCGCTGGATGCCGAGCGCATCGGCGTCTTCGTGCATGTAGCGGATGAAGCGGTCGGTCAGCGCGCCGATGGTCTCGCCATTCTCCGCGGCGCGGCGAATGATCTTGTCATCGATGTCTGTGATGTTCTGTACATACGTCACGTCGTAGCCGGCGGTGCGCAGCCAGCGCTGCACCATGTCGAATACCACCATCACGCGCGCATGGCCGACGTGACAATAGTCGTACACCGTCATGCCGCAGACATACATGCGTACACGGCCGGGTTCGATTGGCACGAAAGGCTGCTTTTCACGCGCGAGCGTGTTGTAGATATTCAGAGGATGCATGAAACGAGGTGAATGGATGAGGGATTGGCGCCATTGTCGCGCCATTCGCGAGACCGGCAACTTGCGCCAACGCAAAGCCTGGCGCGACCCATATCTTACCGGAAGCGCCCGGGCGCGGCAGGTCGTCGCCCGCCTTGCACCGCACCACGGACAAGCCGGCGCGGGCCTGGCCTGCGCAGGCCGGCGCGCMGATACCCGGGCCGGCATGGCCGCGCTTTGCTAGAATGCCGCGGAGTATAACGGACCGCCCATACATGAGCCTGTTCCTGCCCACCATAGCAACCGTGTCATCCCAGCCCGCGCGCCAACGCATTGCGGCCGCCTCATTCGCCCTGGCGGCGATCTTGGCCGGCCTTCTTGCCGTAGCGGGGCCTGCGCGCGCGCAGAACGGTCCGCTATCGCTCGCGGTGCCGGCCACGACACCTGGCGGCGTGCGCTCGGCCGACCCTGGCATGGCCGACGCCGAGAAGGCGGCGGCGCGCAAGCAGTATGGCGAGGCCATCGACCGCTTCGACCGCGTGCTGGCCACCAACCCGCGCAACGCCCAGGCGCGCTTCGAGCGTGCATGGGCCCTGGCCCAGGCCGGGCGCGAGGACGAGGCCATCGCGGCACTGCAATCCATGGCCCAGGACTTCCCTGAGTTGCCCGAGCCGCACAACAACCTGGCGCTGCTGTACGCCAAGCGTGGGGACTTGAAGCGCGCCGAAGCGGAATTGCTGATCGCGATCGATGTCAAACCCGATTTCGCCTTGGGCTATGCCAACCTTGGCGACGTCTACCGCCGCCTGGCCGAGAATGCCTACCGCAACGCACTGCGGCGCAATCCCAAGGATGCGGGCACCGCTGCCAGCCTCAAGCAATTGCAGCCTGCCGCGGYCACCCAGCCGCCGGCCGGCGGCACCGGCAAGCCAGGCGCGGCCGCCAGCGCGCCGGCCGCAGCGCCCAGGCCTTAACTACCTTGCCCAACGGGCCGGGCCGCCACCCTGCCCGGCCCTATCGTTTCCCCGATCCACGGAGTCAAGCATGATCTTTTCGCGTCGCCTAGTCCTTGCCGGCATCGCCGCCGCCGCGATGGCGCTCTCGCCGCTGGCCGCTCAGGCACAGCAGACGAAAACCGAACGGGTGCAGTTCGTCACCAGCGCCGGCAAGTTCACGCTCGAGGTCTATCCGGACGCCGCGCCCAAGACTGTCGCGAACTTCATGGAGTACGTGAAGAGCGGCTTCTATAGCGGCACCATCTTCCACCGCGTGATCAACGGCTTCATGGTGCAAGGCGGTGGCTTCGACCGCGACATGAAGCAAAAGCCCACGCGCGCGGCGATCCCCCTGGAAGCCCAGAACGGGCTGAAGAACAAGGCCGGCACGGTCGCCATGGCGCGCACCAGCGATCCTAACTCCGCCACCGCCCAGTTCTTCATCAATGTGGTGGATAATTCCAGTCTCGACTATCCATCGCCGGACGGTAACGGCTATGCCGTGTTCGGCAAGGTGGTGGAAGGCATGGATACCGTCGACAAGATGAAGAACGCGCCCACCACCTCGTATGGCCCGATGCGCAATGTGCCGGCCACGCCGATCGTGATCGAGTCGGCTACTGTCGTCAAATAACCGCCGAACAAACACCGAACAAAGGAACGCAAATGTCCAAGGTAGAGCTCCACACCAACCAGGGTGTCATCACCATCGAACTCGACGCTGAAAAGGCACCGAAGTCGGTTGAAAACTTCCTGTCGTATGTGCGCAAGGGTCACTACGACAACACCATTTTTCACCGCGTGATCAAGAACTTCATGATCCAGGGCGGCGGCTTCGAACCCGGCATGAAGCAAAAGGGCACCGATGCCCCGATCGAGAACGAAGCCGGCAACGGCCTGAAGAACGATCGCTACACGGTTGCCATGGCGCGTACCAACGCACCGCACTCGGCCACCGCGCAGTTCTTCATCAACGCGGTCGACAATGACTTCCTGAACTTCACCTCGCCGACCCCGCAAGGCTTCGGCTACGCCGTGTTCGGCAAGGTGACCGACGGTACCGACGTGGTCGAGAAGATCAAGGGCGTGCGTACCGGCAGCGCTGGCTTCCACCAGGACGTGCCGCTCGAAGACGTGGTCATCGAAAAGGCCGTGGTGGTCGAATAAGCCACGGGCCATCACCGGGACACGTTCCACCGAGCCCCGCGGGKTCGCACCATGACGTCAGGCCAGCTTCTCTTTCCAACCGCATGACTGTGACCCCATCCACGCCGGCCGCCGGCGCCCTCGCGGTGCCAGCGCCGGCGTGGTTCATTTCCGACCTGCATCTCACCCCCGGCATGCCGCGCACGCTGGCCTCCTTCGAGCACGTGCTCGAACGCGCGGCGCAAGAGGCGCGCGCCCTGTTCATCCTGGGTGATTTTTTTGAATTCTGGGTTGGCGACGAAGAAACCGACAGCCCCTTCGCGGCGCAGGTGGCCGCCAGGCTGCGCCAGCTTGCCGAACGCGGCGTCCAGGTCTACCTGATGCACGGCAACCGCGACTTCCTGCTGGGGCAGCGCTTTGCGCGCGCCGCGGGCGCCACCTTGCTGCCCGACCCCACCGTGATCGACTGCGCCGGCCAGCGCGTGGTGCTCAGCCATGGTGACATGCTGTGCACCGACGATGAGCGCTATATGCGGTTTCGCCACTGGACCCGCAAGCGCTGGGTGCAGCGGGTATTCCTGTCGCTGCCGTTGGCGGTGCGGCTGCGCGTGGCGCGCCGCCTGCGCGCCGATAGCGAAGCGGGCCGCACGCAGGCTCGCCGCGACGCACCGCCAGACTACGGCGACACCACGCCGCAAGCCGTGGCCGCGCTATTGCGCGCCAGCCAGGCGCCGGCCCTGGTGCACGGCCATACGCACCGCCCCGCCCGGCACGAGAGCCCGGAAGGCGTGCGCTGGGTGCTGACCGACTGGGACCTCGACGGCAAGCGGCCGCGCGCCGCCGTGCTGCAACTCGACGCGGGCGGATTCAGCGTGCTGCCACAAGTCAGCTGACGCCGGATCCCCCTCTGCGCTTCATCGACCTACCTCACCAACCTACCTCACCAACCTACTTCATCAACTTGCGCAGCTCGCTCGCGTCGAAGCGGTCGTTCGGCGTGTTCTCGAGATGCTCGCCCAGGCGATCCAGCGCGGCCATCACGGTCTCCAGCCGCTCGTGCTGCTGTGCCGCGTTGTCGATCAGGCTCTTGAGCGCCAGCGAGACCGGGTCGTCCGCGTTCGGCGTGATGCCATAGGCCGAGAACTCCTGCTTGGCGCCCTGCTGCCCGCTGGGTGCGTCCGGCAGGATGATGCGCGCCGGGATGCCGACCGCGGTGGCGCCCGGCGGCACCGGCTTGAGCACCACGGCGTTGGAGCCGATGCGCGCGCCGTCGCCGATGGTGTAGCCGCCGAGCACCTTGGCCCCGGCGCTCACCACCACGTTCGCACCTAGCGTGGGATGGCGCTTTACCCCCTTGTAGAGCGAGGTCCCGCCCAGGGTCACGCCCTGGTAGATGGTGCAGTCGTCGCCGATCTCGGCGGTCTCGCCCACCACCACGCCCATGCCGTGGTCAATGAACACGCGCCGCCCCACCTTGGCGCCAGGGTGGATCTCGATACCGGTGAAAAAGCGGGCCCAGTGCGAGATCCAGCGGCCCAGCCAGTGAAACCCTGCATTCCAGCAGCCGTGCGCGAAGCGATGGAACACCACGGCGTGAAAGCCGGGATAGCAGGTCAGCACCTCCAGACGGCTGCGTGCGGCGGGGTCGCGCCGCATGATGGCGTCGATATCTTCCTTCAGGCGAGTGAACATCTTGGTCGTGTCGTGTTGCCACGCCGTGCGCCGCGCGCCCTGGGTCAGGGCTGGCGCGATCGCCGGCATGGTCATTGGCCGGTGAAAACGGGATCAGGGAGTGTAAGAGATTTGCTGCCCTGCTGCCGCCATGGACATTGGCTGCAATGACGCTGGCCGCCGCGCGGCACATGTTGGACATGTCGGATCCGCGGGACGGGCAGCGCCCGCCATCAACATCGCTCGGGCACGTGCACCAGGCCGGTCATCAGGCGGCGCGCGCTGGTGGGGCGCAAAGGCAATGACCTACTAGCCGGCGCAAGGTAGTCGAGCACGATCCCTGCCGCCGCGAGCGGCAGGCCGTCCTCGGCAACATCGCCATCCTCGAGCGGATGGCCATTGCGGCAAGGCACGCGGGCAACGACGGCCTGGTCCACGTTCGGCAGCCAGATGCGCACGGTGGTAACGCTGTCGCGCGCTGGCACGAAGCCGCGCCAGACCGCGAACGGCGCTGCCGCCGCCAGCAGCTCGCCGCCATTGCCGGCCCAGTCGATCCGCGGCTCGCCGATGGCCACTGCGCCGAACAGGCAGTCCACATCGCAACCGGGACGCTGCGAGGGGCGCACCAGCACGACATGGCTGGTGCTGGCGGTGGCGCCACCCATGCCATCGCTCTGCCGGCCGTGCGGATCGGGCGAGCCGATCACGCGCAGCAGCACGGCATCGCGGCCGCCCGGATCAGTGGGCAAGTCGTCAGCCAGGAAGAAGACCCCTTTGCTGGTGCCGCCACGCATGTAGTAGGCCGGAATCTCCACCTGCTCACTTCTCCTGTTTGGTTGGCACCCGGGCGCCTTGGCCTTGCGCGGCTGCCAGCATGTGCTTGGCAATGCCCCGCAGGATATTGACTTCCTCGCGCTCCAGCCCGCTGCGCGCGAGCAGCCGGCGCAAGCGCGGCATCAGCTTCTTCGGGCTGGCCGGATCCAGGAAGCCGATGGCTTCCAGCCCCGACTGCAGATGGCCGAACATGGCCTCGATCTGCTCGGCCGTGGCCGGTTCGCCAGCATAGCCGATCTCGGCGAGCGGCGTCGCCCTCACCTCCAGCAGCGCCAGGCGCATCTCGTAGGCCACCAGTTGCACGGCCTGGGCAAGATTGAGCGAGGTGTAGGCGGGATTGGCGGGAATGTGGGTGACCGCCGAGCAGCGGTCGACCACCTCGTTGGGCAGGCCGAAGCGCTCATTACCGAACACGAAAGCAATGTGGGCGCCGGCGGCTTGCGTGGCTTGCGGGGTGGCTTGCAGGGCGGCAATGCGGGCGCCGGCCTGCGCCACCGCGTCGCGCGGCAGCAAACGGGGCGGCCCGAACTCGCGCTGGCGCGCGGTGAGTGCCACTGCGTAGGCGGTACCGGCCAGCGCGGACTCGATGTTGTCGACGATCACCGCGCCTGCCAGTACGTCGTCGGCACCGCTGGCCATGGCGATGGCATCCGGATGCTCGCGCACCGCCGGCTCACGTGGCGAAACCAGCACCAGACTGCCCGGCACGGCGCCGAAGCCCATGGTCTTCATGGCCCGCGCGACGGCGCCGACATTGCCGGGATGGCTGGTCTCGACCAGCACGAAACGCACCGCGGCGAACGCAGCGGGGGCCATCAGGGCAGCATCGGCTGCAGCCTCCGGAGCGATAGCGGAAACCGCCTGGCAAGGCGCGCCAGATGGCGGATCAAGGTCCGGGCCGGTCTGGGTGGCGGGGGCTGCGGCTGGGGCGCCGTTGGCGTCGGCGCTCGTCTGGTTCTGCGGGTTCATATACAATTCAGGCTTCATCTTCGGTGCGCCGCCCGTTTTATGCGGTAGCGTCGCGCCCGTTCTTCTACAATCCGTTGTGTTGTCAGCCGCCCCAAAGGGCAGCGCGCCGGCCTTTTGCGCCAGGCCGCGCACCCTTGGCCGGCCTGGAGAGATTCATGCATCCGATGCTAAATATTGCCGTCAAGGCAGCCCGCAAGGCAGGTTCCGTCATCAACCGCGCGTCGATGGACGTCGACCGKGTTCAGGTCTCCCGCAAGCAGCACAACGATTTCGTCACCGAAGTCGACCGCGCCGCCGAGGCCGCAATCGTCGAGATCATCCGCACGGCCTACCCGGATCACGCCATTCTAGCGGAAGAGTCCGGCCAGTCCTGGGCCGAGGGCGAAGAACCCACCAGCGAATACGTCTGGGTCATCGACCCGCTCGACGGCACCACCAACTTCATCCACGGTTTTCCCCAGTATGCGGTCTCGATCGCCCAGCTGCACAAGGGCGTGCCGGCACAAGCCGTCGTCTACGACCCGTCGCGTGACGAACTCTTCACAGCCAGCAAGGGCGCYGGCGCGTTCCTGAACAACCGCCGCATCCGCGTGTCGCGCCGCGACAAGCTGGCCGACTGCCTGATCGGCACCGGCTTCCCCTACCGCGACATGGAAGGCCTGGACCAGTACATGGAACTGTTCGCGCTGATGACGCAAAGCTGCGCCGGCCTGCGCCGCCCGGGTGCCGCGGCGCTCGATCTGGCCTACGTGGCCTGCGGCCGCACCGATGGATTCTTCGAGCAAGGCCTGCACCCGTGGGACATGGCCGCCGGCATGCTGCTGGTGACCGAGGCCGGCGGCCTGGTGGGCAACTACGCCGGCGAAGCGCGCCAGCTCGAACAAGGCGAAGTGCTGGCCGGCAACCCCAAGGCGTTTGCGCAGATGGTGCGCCTGCTGTCGCCGTTCTCGGTGGACAACGCCAAGCCAGCCCGCTAAGGATCCCGGCAACAACGCAGCGCGGCCGCCTGGCCGCGCTCAGCATGACGGGCGCGGCGGCGCCCCGGCAGGATGCCATATGCCGAGCGCCACGCCGCCCACGATCATCGCCATCGCGCCCGGCACCGCCCATAGCGGCATGGCGTAGGCCAGCAGCGCGATGGCATCGCGACGTGAAAGCGCTGGGATAGCCATGGCGTGCTGCCAGTTCAAGCATCCACCGCGACCGCCCTGCCCGGCATCGTCTCGCCGGCCGCCTCTGCCATCGCCTCGGTACAGACACCCAGCCCCCAGCTTCGCACATAGTCCGGCACGCTGGGCTGCATGCCATCCGGCACCGGCCGCTGCCCCTGGAGGCGCAACGGCAGCACGCCCGCCCACACCGGCAGCGCCATATCGGCCTCGTCATCCTTGGGCCCGCCGCTGCGGATCTTGGTGGCGGCCTCCTCCAGCCCGATGCGCAGCACCATGGTCGCCGCCAGCTCATTGGCATCCCCTGGCCGTGCTTCGCCCGAACGCCCCGCCRCAATGCGCTCCAGGAAGGCATCCATTGCCGCTGCCTTCGCTGCGCCAGCCACCACTTCAAAACTGCCGTAGATCACCGCCGAGCGGTAGTTCATCGAGTGATGAAACGCGGAGCGCGCCATCACCAGGCCGTCGAGGTGCGTCACGGTTACGCAGACCTGGCTGCCTGTCGCGGCCAGCTTCAGCATGCGGCTGCCGTTGGAGCCATGGATGTAGAGGTGCTCGCCCTCGCGCCAGCACGCGGTGGGAATGCAGTGGGTGMCGTGATCGTCGGTGAAGGCCAGGTGGCACAGGTACGCATCGTCGAGGATCGCATGCAGCGTCGCGCGATCGTAGTGGCCGCGATCGGCAACGCGCCGCACGCGGGTACGTTCGCTCGGCGGCATGGGTTTCTGGCTCATGGTGGCTCCTTGTCTTGAGCGGTGTGGGGTTGTGGGTGCCGCGCGGCAATTTCGCTGCGTTACGGCGATGCAGCCAAGATAGGGATTTCGTGGCACCATGGCTAGACCCAGTCGTGGCACGATTTTTAGAACCACGGAAACCACAGAAACCACGGAAGCGACGACATGGACTACGGCMTGCTGGTCTCGACCTTCATGCGCCAGCTCGATGGCCGCAAACTCACCCAGCAGCGGCTCTTGTACGAGTGCCTGCGCGGCGCCATCCTCGACGGGCGAATCGCCCAGGGCAGCCAGCTGATCGCCACGCGCACGCTGGCGGCGGAGCTCGGCATGGCACGCAACTCGGTGATCTACGCCTACGAGAGCCTGGCGGCGGAAGGCTTCGTGGTGCCGACGCGGCACGGCACCACGGTGGCGCGCGTGGGCCTGGCGCAGGCTGGCCACAGCGCGGGGGCGGTCAAGCGCGTCGCCGCGTTGTCGCGCCGCGTGCGCGGGCTGCCGCACGATGTCAACGGTATGTACGACCTGTTGCCGTTCGTGCCCGGCGTGCCCGACCTGGACGGCTTTCCGCTGGCCGCGTGGCGGCGCTGCATCGAACGCGCCTKGCGCCAGCTCGGCCCCCGCCATCTTGGCTACGGCAAGGTCGAGGGGCAGCCCGCGCTGCGCCACGCCATCGCCGAGTACCTGAAGGTCTCGCGCGGGGTGCGCTGCGACATGGACCAGGTCTTCATCACCGACGGCACGCAGACCAGCCTGGACCTGTGCGCGCGCATCCTGGCCGATGCCGGCGACACGGCCTGGATCGAGAATCCCGGCTACGGCGGCGCGCGAGCCGCCTTCCAGTCGGCCGGCCTCGTGCTCGAGCCCGTGGCGGTGGATGCGGACGGCCTGGCACCCCGCCCCGAGCAGTGGCGCGACGCACCGCCCCGGCTGATCTACATCACGCCATCCCATCAGTATCCACTAGGCTCCATTCTCAGCCTGGAACGGCGCCTCAAGCTCATCGAAGATGCCCGCGCAGCCGGTGCCTGGATCGTCGAGGACGACTACGACAGCGAGTTCCGCCGTGGCGGCGTGCCGCTCTCGGCCGTGCAGGGGCTGAGCGAGGATGCGCCGGTGATCTACCTGGGCACATTCAGCAAGACCATGTTCCCGGCGCTGCGCCTGGGCTTCATGGTGGTGCCGCGCTACCTGGCCGCGACCATCGCCGACACGCTTGGCGAAATCTCCCGGCGCGGCCACGTGGCCGAGCAGATCGCGCTGGCGGAATTTATCGACAGCGGCCAGTTCGCCCGCCACCTGCGCCGCATGCGCCAGCGCTACGGACAGCGMCGCGATGCCCTGGAGGCGGCGCTGGCGCGCCACCTGCGCGGCAGCGTGACGGTATCGGCCAGCGCTGGCGGCATGCACTTGTCCGCGCGCCTGGAACTGCCGCTTGCCGACACCGTGGTCACCCGTGCGGCCCGCGCGCAGGGACTGATCGTGCGGCCGCTCAGCACCTACCGCTTGCCCGGCACGCCGCTGGCGCAGTACAACGGCTTCGTGTTCGGCTACGCCGGCGTGCCGGCCGGCGCCATCGACGGGCTGATCGCGCGGCTGGCACAGGTGATCGACGCGCTGCTGCGCGAGCCGGTGCCGTAGCGCGGCATTGAGCCCGTTCTTGCGAATCGGCCTACTTGCCGCCTACATTACTTCCATGGGAGTGCCGAGCTCCCGGTGCTGGCGCGCAGGCAGCGGCGCCGCAAGCTGCAATTTCCGGCGCCGCGCTTTCGTGCGCTGCGCCGCGATCGCGTCCAGGGTGGCGAACATGGCGGCATTGTCGAAGTGGTGGAGGCACCTGGCCGGCAAACCGCTCGATCCGCTCGCCCCGGAAACCCGCCACGCGATCGCCGTGGTGCCGGTGTTAGCCTGGGTGGGATTGGGCGCCGACGGGCTTTCCTCTTCGTGCTATGGGCCAGAGGAGGCATTCCTGGCGCTTGGCACCCATACGCCGCTGGCGCTCTTCCTTGCCCTGGCCACCGCCAGCACGGTGTTCATCATCGCGGTCGGCTACAACCAGGTCATCGAGCTGTTCCCCACCGGCGGCGGCGGCTACCGCGTGGCCACGGCCTTGCTGGGGCCGCGTCCTGGACTGGTGTCGGGCGCGGCGTTGCTGGTCGATTACGTGCTGACCGTCGCGACGTCGCTGGCCAGTGGTGTTGACGCCTTCTTCAGCCTGCTGCCGGTAGGGGCCCAAGCCTTCAAGCTGGCCACCGAACTGGTGATCGTGATCATGATGACCGGGCTCAATTTCCGCGGCATGAAGGAATCGATCCTGGTGCTGATGCCCATCTTCCTGGCCTTCGTGGTATTGCATCTCGGGCTGATCGTCTATGGCGTTGCCGCGCACGGCKACCATCTCGGCGCGGTCGTGCCCAATGCCATTGGCGAGGCCTCCGGCATGTCGCAGGCGATGGGGCCGGTTGTGGTGGCGGCGCTGCTGATGCGCGCGTTCTCGCTGGGTGGTGGCACCTACACCGGGCTGGAGGCGGTCTCGAACAACGTGAACATGCTGGCCGAGCCGCKGGTGCCGAACGGCAAGTGGACGATGTTCTACATGGCGACCTCGCTGGCCTTCACGGCGGGCGGCATCATCCTGCTGTATATGCTGTGGAACGCAGTGCCGGTGGAAGGCAAGACGCTGAACGCCGTGGTCTTCGACCGCGTCATCGACCATCTTGGCTTCGGCTCGGCATGGTCCCGCCATGCGCTGCTCGCAGCGCTGCTGGCCTCCGAGGCCGGGCTGCTGCTGGTGGGCGCGCAGACCGGCTTCCTGGACGGCCCGGCGGTGCTGTCAAACATGGCGGCGGACTACTGGGTGCCGCGGCATTTCCGCGATCTCTCCGCCCGGCTGGTGCGGCAGAACGGCGTCATCGTCATGGGCCTGGCCAGCTTGCTGATCCTGTTGTGGACGCACGGCCAGGTCGCGGTGCTGGTGGTGCTGTACAGCATCAATGTCTTCCTGACCTTCAGCCTCTCCTTGCTTGGCCTGTGCATCTACTGGTGGCGCCATCGCGGCGAGCCTCGCTGGATCGTGCGCTTCGGCCTGTCCCTGCTGGGCTTGTCGGTCACCGCCACGGTCCTGGTGATCACGCTGGTGGAGAAATTCACCGCCGGCGGCTGGCTGACCGTGCTGGTAACGGGCCTGGTGGTTGCGCTGTGCGTCTTCATCAAGCGGCACTACGCGACAACCCGCGCCGAGCTGGCCCGGGCGGATGCCCTCTTCGCCGGCAGCCCGCCGCTGGTCGATGCGAGCCGCGTTCGGCCGCTCGACCCCAGCCTGCCCACGGCGATCGTCCTGGTGGGCAAACACCGCGGCGCCAGCATGCATGCCCTGCTGTGGGTCGAGCGCCTGTTTCCCGGACATTTCAAGAACATGATCTTCCTGGCCGTGGGAGAGGTCGATGCGCAAAGCTACGAGGGCCAGGAAACGCTGCACCGYCTTCAACAGACGATTGGCGAGTCACTGCGTTATTACGTCGCCAATTGCCAGCGCCACGGCCTGGCAGCCGATTCGCGCGCGGCATTCGGCACGAACCCGGTGCGCGAGTTCACGACGCTGGTCGATGCGGTGACGGCCGAGTATCCGAACAGCGTCTGCTTTGCCAGCAAGCTGATCTTCCAGCACGTCAATTTCCTCACGGCCTGGCTGCATAACCAGACACCCGGCGAGCTGCAGGAGCAGCTACACCTGCAAGGCAAGCAGATGGTGCTGCTGCCAATGAAAGTGGCGTGATGGCGCGGCCTACTTGACCAGCGTCACCGGCACGCGCGACATGCGTATCAGCTTGTTGGTCAGCCTGCCCGCCAGCAGCGCGCCAACAGCCGTGCGCCCGGCCGTGCCCATCACGATGGCATCGCAGTCGTTCGCGGCCGCCGCCTGCGCAATGGTCTGCGCCACGTCGCCCACCTTGATCTGCGCCACATAGCTGGCCCCGGCGTCGTCCAGGATGCAGCGTGCATCGCGCAGCGCGGCCTCGCCGCTCGCCTCCTCCAGCTTGCGCAACGCGGCCAGCGAGTGGAAGGCCGAGGCGCGGCCGGATTCCAGCGGCGGCTGGACATTGAGCAGGACCACCTCGGACACACAGCGGTCCCGGAACATGAAGGCAGCATGACGCACCGCATCCAGCGCGTGCGCGGAGCCGTTGACGGGTACCAGAACTCTCAGCATGTCGAACCCCTTCCCTTGTCTCGATCCTCGATCGTTTCGCTACCGGCGTGTATCGCGTATCGCGTATCGCGCTGGCTATCTCGATTCCATATAAGTTCGGATCCCGCAAAGATGCTGTAAAGAGACGGATGGCCGCGTATTTTTTTTGTAAACGTCCGTCACGCTCGAACGGGCTGCGGCGCGGCGCTTGGCGGCTATGTCGACACCGGAGCACAGCACAGCCCGCAGCGGGGCAAAAGCCGAAAAGCCGCCTTGGCGGCCTGCCCGGTCCTTCCCGCGCCATTCTCCCATCCTGCCCCCTTCTGACCCCTTCTCGCCCCCTTCGGGGCCCGGCTCGCAGTAAAATGCCGGTTTTATCCGCGCCCGCCCATCCACGGCACCTGCCGCGCATGCCGCGCCAGGCCCACGGGCCGCCGGAGTACCCGAAAACAGGCGGCTTCGCCAAAGCCGCCCGAGAGGATTGCATGTCCGTAGAACCCCGACAGTCCGCCAAGACCGAGCCCAAGGCCGGCAACGCGGAAAAGCACACGCCCATGATGGCGCAGTACCTCGGCCTGAAAGCCGACCATCCGGACACCTTGCTGTTCTACCGGATGGGCGACTTCTACGAGCTCTTCCACGACGATGCCGAAAAGGCTTCGCGCCTGCTCGACATCACCTTGACGTCGCGCGGCAGCTCCAACGGCGTGCCAATCCGCATGGCCGGGATCCCCTTCCATTCAGTGGACCAATACCTCGCCCGGCTGGTCAAGCTGGGGGAATCGGTGGCGATCTGCGAGCAGATCGGCGACCCCGCCACCAGCAAGGGGCCGGTGGAGCGCAAGGTGGTGCGCATCGTCACGCCGGGCACGCTGACCGACGCGGCACTGCTGCCGGACAAAGTCGATACCTACCTGATGGCGGTGCACCAGCAAACCACGCGCCGCGGCGTGAGCAAGACCGGGCTGGCCTGGCTCAACCTGGCTAGTGGCGAGCTGCGCCTGATGGAGTGCGAGGTGGCGCAACTCGGCCGCGAACTGGAGCGGATCCGCCCGGCGGAGCTGCTGTATGCCGATGGCATCGAGCTGCCTGCGCTGGAGTGCGCGCGCACCCGGCTGCCGGAGTGGCATTTCGACCAGGAAGCCGGCACCCGCCGCCTGCGCGAGCAGCTCGGCGTGGCCAGCCTGGATCCGTTTGGCTGTGCCGGGCTGGGCGCGGCGCTCGGCGCCGCCGGCGCGCTGCTGAACTACGCGGCCTCCACCCAGKGGCAATCGCTGCGCCACGTGAAGGGTGTGRCGGTCGAGCGCGAATCCGAATTCGTCGGCCTGGACACCGCCACGCGGCGCAACCTGGAACTGACCGAGACCCTGCGCGGCGGCGAGTCGCCGACCCTGTTCTCGCTGCTGGACACCTGCGCGACTGCCATGKGCAGCCGCCTGCTGCGCCACTGGCTGCACCATCCGCTGCGCGACAGCGCCATCCCGCAGGCGYGCCAGCAGGCCATCGGCGCGCTGATCGGCCAGGGCACCGATGCGCTGCGCGCGGCGCTGCGCCGGCTGTCCGACGTGGAACGCATTACCGCGCGCCTGGCCCTGATGAATGCGCGTCCGCGCGACCTGTCCTCGCTGCGCGACACGCTGACCGCCCTGCCCGACGTGCAGGCCTGCCTGCGCGCTGACGATGCCGCGCCGTTGCTCAACCAGACGCTGACGGAGCTGGCGGTGCCCTGGGAATGCCATGCCCTGCTGGCCAGCGCGGTGGCGCCGGAGCCGGCCACCGTGATCCGCGACGGCGGCGTGATCGCCCGTGGCTACGACGCCACGCTCGATGAGCTGCGCGATATCTCGGAGAACTGCGGCCAGTTCCTGGTCGACCTGGAAGCCCGCGAGCGCACCCGCACCGGCATCGCCAACCTGCGCGTGGAATACAACCGCGTGCATGGCTTCTACATCGAGGTGACCAACGGCCAGGCCGACAAGGTCCCCGACGATTACCGCCGCCGCCAGACGCTGAAGAACGCCGAGCGCTACATCACGCCCGAGCTCAAGGTCTTCGAGGACAAGGCCCTGTCCGCGCAAGACCGCGCGCTGGTGCGCGAGAAGCAGCTGTACGACGCGTTGCTCCAGCAGTTGCTGCCGCATATCGGCGAGTTGCAGCGGGTTGCCGGCGCGCTGGCCCGCCTGGACGTCCTCGCGGCGCTGGCCGAGCGCGCGCAGACGCTGGACTGGACGCAGCCCGAGCGCGTCGCGGAGAACGTGATCGACCTGACCCAGGGCCGCCATCCGGTCGTGGAAGGCCAGCTCGCCGCGGAATCCGTGCCGTTCATCGCCAATGATTGCCAGTTGACGGAAGCGCGCAAGCTGCTGCTGATCACCGGCCCGAACATGGGCGGTAAATCGACCTTCATGCGCCAGACCGCGCTGATCGTGCTGCTGGCTTGCGTGGGCGCCTATGTACCGGCCCGGCGCGCGGTGATCGGCCCGATCGACCGCATCTTCACCCGCATCGGCGCCGCCGACGACCTCGCGGGCGGGCGCTCCACCTTCATGGTGGAAATGACCGAGGCCGCCAGCATCCTGCACAACGCCACGCCGGCCAGCCTGGTGCTGATGGACGAGATCGGCCGCGGCACGTCGACCTTCGACGGCCTCGCGCTGGCGTGGGCGATCGCGCGTCACCTGCTGGCGCACAACCGCAGCCATACACTGTTTGCCACCCATTATTTCGAGCTGACGCAACTGCCGCAGGAGTTCACGCAGGCGGCCAATGTCCACCTGTCCGCGGTCGAGCATGGCGATGGCATCGTCTTCCTGCATGCCGTGCAGGATGGGCCTGCCAGCCAGAGCTACGGCCTGCAGGTGGCGCAGCTGGCGGGCGTGCCGCAGCCGGTGATCCGCGCCGCGCGCAAGCACCTGGCCTGGCTGGAGCAACAGTCGGCGGACGCCACGCCCACGCCGCAGCTGGACCTGTTCGCCGCGCCACCCTCGCCCCCGGACGATGACGACGACTACCTGGAGCAAAGCGAAGGCGAAGACAGGACCGTTGGCAATGACCAGCCGGTCAACGCAATCTCCTTGCAGCAGGCCGCCTTGCTGGACGCGGTGGCCGAGCTCGACCCGGACAGCCTGACGCCGCGCGACGCGCTCGACGCGCTCTATCGGCTGCGCGCGCTCGCCAAGGATGCCGTAGCCATCGCATGAGGCCAACCGGGATCGTGCGTCAGCGCTGGCTGMTCCTGGCCGGAATGGCCATGCTTGGCGTGTTGCTGGCGCTGCCGGGCCAGGCCGCGAACCGTGCGCGGGCTTCGGCTCCGGTTCCGGCCGCCGAAACGATACGCGTGGCCCTGATCGCCGACCAGCCGCAGTGGCCGGCCGCCGAAGCCGGCACCGCCCGCCTGCTCGACTTCCTGGCCGCGCGCCGGCTGGAGTTTGTCGTCCATCTGGGCGGCATCAAGGGCGATACCGAATCCTGCGGCGACACCCTGCTTTCCGCTCGCCAGCGGCTACTCGACCAGTCGCCGCTGCCGCTCGTCTACCTGCCCGGCGAAACCGACTGGGCGGAATGCGCTCGCGCCGCCAACGGGCGCTTTGATGCGGTGGAGCGGCTGAACCGCCTGCGCGAGCTGTTCTATCCGGCTGATACCACGCTGGGCCAGCGGGTGCTGCCGCTGATGCGGCAGTCCGAACAGGCTACCTTTCGCAGCTATCGGGAAAACGTGCGCTGGCACGCCGGGCGCGTCATGCTGGTGGGGTTGAACCTGCCGGGCGACAACAATCACTATCGCTCGGAAGGCGGGCGCAACGGCGAGTTCGAGGATCGCCGCGAGGCCAACCGCCAATGGCTGGCGCGCGCGTTCTCGCTGGCGCAGCAACAGAACCTGCCCGGCATCGTGCTGCTCATGCATGCCGACCCGCAGTTCGGCAACGGCTGGGAGCAGCGTGGCAAGCCCTCCCTGTTCGATGGCTTCCTGCGCCGGCGCACGCGCGATGGCTTCCTGGAGTTCAAGCGCCAGTTGCGCGAGCTGGCCGGGCACTACCGGGGCCAGGTCCTGCTGGTGCATACCGGCCTGGGCGGCTTCGGCATCGACACGCCACTGAAAGATGCCAGCGGCAAGACGCTGCGCAACGTCTCCCGCGTGGTGTTGCCAGGCGGCACGCCCGGCCAGTACACCGAACTGGTGATCACGCCGGGGTCGCCGTCGCTGTTCGAGGTCACGCTCAAGGATGGCCCCGAGGCGGAATGAATGGCGTCAGCCCGACGCCGCAAGCACAAAGAAAAAGCCGGCGATGCCGGCTTTATTCGTGGGACCTTCCGCGAGGGCGCGCGCGCGTGGCGCACTCAGTGCAGCGTGCGGCTGCCGTCGCCTTCGTCGTCCTCATCTTCGTCCACGACTTCGATGCCCGAGGCGCCATGCGCGTGGCCGTGCTGTACTTCATCGCCCGTGGCCTCGCGGACTTCCGCTACCTGCAGCCAGAAACGCAGCGCCATGCCGGCCAGCGGGTGGTTGCCATCCAGCACCACCTTGTCTTCGGCCACGTCGGTCACGGTGTAGATGATCGAGTCTTCGTCGTCGCCGTCTTCAGGCACGCCTTCGAACTGCATGCCCACTTCCAGCGGCTCGGGGAAACGGTCGCGCGGCTCTACCTTGACCATATCGGCGTCGTAATCGCCGAAGGCTTCCTCGGGCTCGAGCTGCAACTGGGTTTCAAAGCCGGCTTCATGGCCTTCCAGCGCTTCCTCGATCTTGGGGAACGTGCCATCATATCCGCCGTGCAAGTAAACCATCGGCTCATCCGACTCTTCGATCAGATTGCCCTGCGCATCCGACAGCTTGTACACCACGGATACCACCGTGTTCTTAGCGATTTTCAATTCTTGACTCCATGAACGATTCCGCATTATACGCGCAGGCCTTGCCCCCCGGCCCCGTCGATCCTGACGCGCCGATTACCCTCCTGGGTGGCATGACGCCAGCTGCTTTCATGCGCGATATCTGGCACCGCAAACCCCTGTTGATTCGACAAGCCGTACCGGGAATCGTGCCGCCGGTATCGCGCGAGTCGCTTTTCCAACTGGCCGACCGCGACGACGTCGAGTCACGCCTGGTGTCGCACTTTCGCAACCGCTGGAAGCTCGAACAAGGCCCCTTCGCCGCCGACAACCTGCCCTCCCTGAAAGCCCGTCAATGGTCGCTGCTGGTGCAGGGCGTTAACCTCCACGATAGTGCAGCCGCGGACTTGCTGGGACAATTCCGTTTCGTCCCGGATGCGCGCCTGGACGACCTGATGGTCAGCTACGCCACCGACGGCGGTGGCGTGGGCCCGCACTTCGATTCCTACGACGTTTTTCTGTTGCAAGTATCGGGCCGGCGCCGCTGGCGCATCTCGTCCCAGACCAAGCTCGACCTGGTCCCGGACCTGCCGCTCAAGATCCTGGCGGACTTCACGGCCGAAGAAGAATGGGTGCTGGAGCCAGGCGACATGCTGTACCTGCCACCTCAGTACGCCCACGACGGCGTGGCCGACGGCGAGTGCATGACGTATTCGATCGGTTTTCGCGCACCGGCCTACCGCGAGCTGGCGGGGCACTTCCTGGCCTGGCTCTCGGAAACGGTTGAGGACAACGAGGATCTAAGCGGACGCTACGCGGATGCCGGTGAGCCGGCAACATCACATCCGGCCCAGCTGCCTGCCCAGATGGTGCGAGCGGTGACCGAGAAACTGAGCGCCCTCCGTTGGTCGGGTAGCATGGTCTCGGAGTTTCTGGGCGCGCATCTCTCCGAGCCCAAGCCAAGCGTGGAGTTTGCGGAAATATCCGAAATCACGCTGAAGAAATACAACAAACTCGCCCTGTCTCACGGCGTCGTGCTTGCGCCGGGATCGATTGCGTTGTATGACCGCACCCATTTCTTTATCAATGGCGAAGCGTACGAACCGCCCTCGGCGCTGGCGCGCTGGCTGCGCCTGCTGGCGGACCGGCGCTGCCTGAGCGCCGCGGAAGTGGCTGCCTGCGAGGATCTGCCGGATCTGATGGAAACTTTCCATCATTGGGCGCTGGAGGGCTGGCTGCAATTCGGACCCGCTTCGCTGTAATAATCCGTAACAACCAAAAACAGGAAAAGACAGCGCTACACAAGCCGGGAAAACGCGGATATAATCACCGGCTGGCTAGTACTGTGTACCACTGCATTTGTCGGCACCCGGGAGAGCCTCWAWTTTGCAGTTCAAGAGCGATAATTACCGGTAATTATTCATCGCCTGTTTTTCWGTTATTAAAGTTAAAGGACGAACAATGAAGAAGTCTCTCCTGATCGCATCGCTGCTCGCCGCCGTTGCTCTCGCCGCTTGCGGCAAGAAAGAAGAAGCCGCTGCTCCGGCACCGGAAGCTTCGGCTCCGGCTGCTGCTGCTCCGGCTGCTGCCGAAGCATCGGCTGCTGCTGCTGAAGCAACGGCTGCTGCATCGAGCGCAGCGACCTCGGCTGCTGAAGCTTCCGGCGCGGCTGCTGACGCATCGGCTGCTGCTGCTAAGCAGTAATCGGTCTCGACCGATAAAAAAGCCGACCTTCGGGTCGGCTTTTTTACGTCTGTCGCTTTTGCGCCTGCAGGCTTCGCCGGCATATTGCCCGCCCCGCCTCAGGCCTTGACCGGCTGCCAGCCCAGTCCTTCGTGCTGGTCCGCCACCAGGATTTCGTCAGACGACACGCCCAGCACCGTGGCCAGCGCCTGGGTGGCCAGCTCCCGGGTATTGTTCTGCTGGCTCAGGTGCGCTGCCACCACGCGCTGCAGCCCCGCATGCGCTACTCGCTCAAGGATGCCGGCCGCCACTTCATTGGCAAGGTGGCCAAAATCGCCGCCAATGCGCCGCTTCAGCGAATATGGGTAGGCGGAATTGCGCAGCATCTCCCGATCGTGGTTACATTCCAGCACCAAGGCATGCACCCCTGCCAGCCGCGCGGTGACGTAAGGCGTCTCCATGCCGGCATCGGTCAGCACGCCCAAGCGGGCGTCACCGTCACTTAGCACGAACTGCAACGGCTCACGCGCATCGTGCGGCACGGTGTAGGGGAGGATGTGGAGGTTGCCGATCACCAGCGGATGGTCGGCACCACACACACGCACGTCGGCCTTGTCCGCCCCGCGCATGTGCGAGGTGGCAAGCCAGGTGCCGTGGCTGGTATGTACCGGCAGGTCGTGACGGGAAGCAAAGGCGTAGGCCGAGCCGACATGATCGCCGTGCTCGTGGGTAACCAGCACGGCATCGAGCTGATCCGGCGTGATGCCGAGCCGCTCCAGCCGCCGTGCGGTTTCGCGAATGCCAAAGCCGCAATCGAGCAGCACCCTGGTCGTGGTGGTGCCCTCTTGCGACTCGATCACCAGGGAATTGCCCTCGCTGCCGCTGCCGAGGAAGGCGAAGCGCATCATGCGCTTGCCTCCCCCGGCAGCCCGGCGAGCCACCTCGCGGCCGGGCGCCGCGGGGTGGTTTGCGTGACCCGCATCCCGGTCAGCGCAGTTGCTCGTCGAGCAGCGTGAGAATGCGTTTGCCGACTTCGGTGCCTTCCGGCTGGCCCGCATCGTTTTGCACCGTCACGGTCGTGCCGGTGCCATCACCCTTCAGTGCCACGCGATACTTCTTCGCCTTCTTGCTGTCCTCGGTGCCGGTCTTGGTGAACAGCTTGGAGAAGAAACCGCGATTGTCCACGGTGTCGCGCGGGTCGACATAGCGCACGTAGTACAGGCCTTGCGCGCGGTCCCGGTCTTCCACCGTGAAGTTCACGCGGTCCAGCGCCAGGCCGACCGAGCGCCAGGCGCGGTCGAACGGCTCGGACAACTGCAGTGCCTGGCTGCCATTGACCTGGGTCAGGTTGGCATTGGCGCTAGGCGCTGCACCCTTTGCGGCAGTGGCACCCGCAGCGGCGGCAGCCGGCGAAGCGGGGTTCTTGGCCATGCGGTCGGCCTGCTCCTTCTGCACGCCCAGGCGCTGCGCGAAGCGCGAAAGGAATTCGGCCTCCAGCTCAGGATCGGAGGGGCGCGGCGTCCAGGTCGTGGTCGACTTGTCGATGCCCGTCAGTTGCTCCTGCGCACCACGGTGGCTGATGAAGACCTCCAGGTTGCCGTTCTGCGAGCGCTCCACGCGCGTGCGGAACTTGTCGCGCTCGGACGTCGAGTACAGCCCGTCGAAGACCTTGCCGATCGTGTTGCGGATGAAATCCTGCGGGATCTTGGCGCGGTTCTCGGCCCAGTCGGTTTCCATGATGCCGGTCTCGGGCGAGTCCTGCACCAGCAGGAAACCGCTCTCCTGCCAGAATTCACGCATCGACTGCCACAGCTTGTCCGCCGGCATGCCGTTGCTGATCACCAGCCAGCGCTGGTTGCCGTCGCGCTCCATGCGGATGCCTTGCGTGGAGGGCAGCACGTTCTCGGCGCCCGCCTGCTGCTGCACAACCTTGTTCGACTGGTTGTAGGTCGACAAGGTGGACGTGCCGTTCTGATCCGGCACGGAGTAGCGGCGATCGCCTTCGATCTTGGTCAGGTCCGGCGGCACGTCCAGCGTGGAGGTGCGCTTGGCAGCGGACTTGTAGTCGATCTTGTCGGGCGCCATCGCGTCGTTGATGYTGCTGCAACCGGACATCGCGCTTGCCACTAGCACGGGCAAGACCAGGGCGGCACGGCCAACTTGCGTTGCACCGTGGCGGTTAAGCTTGAGTTTCATTGACACGCAATCCTAGTTGAGGGATGACGGCAAAACACAGTGCGATCAGCCGAGCAGGCCGGCCGCCGACAGCGCCTTGCGCACCACATCGTGGTATTCCGGTGACAGCGGAGTAAGCGGGAGGCGGATGCCACCCTGCATTTTGCCCATTTGCTGGAGCGCCCACTTGACGGGAATCGGGTTGGCCTCGACGAACATCGCCTTGTTCAGCGCAACCAGTTCCATATGGATGCGACGCGCGGTAATCGCGTCGCCCTTCAGGGCAGCCACGCACAATTCGTGCATCTTGCGCGGCGCCACGTTGGCCGTGACGGAGATATTGCCATGGCCGCCCAGCAGCATCAGGGCAATCGCCGTGGGATCGTCGCCACTGTAGATGGAGAAGCCCTGCGGCGCATCCTTGATCAGTTGCGCGGCACGGTCGATATTGCCGGTCGCTTCCTTGACGCCGATGATGCCCGGCACCTGCGCCAGGCGCAGGATGGTTTCGTGCTGCATGTCGGCCACGGTACGGCCCGGCACGTTGTACAGCACGACAGGCAGTTCCACCGCTTCCGCGATCGTGCGGAAATGGCGATACATGCCCTCCTGGGTGGGCTTGTTGTAGTAGGGCACCACCTGC
Organism: Cupriavidus sp. 01L46; assembly: GCF_056399905.1. Taxonomy (NCBI): domain Bacteria; kingdom Pseudomonadati; phylum Pseudomonadota; class Betaproteobacteria; order Burkholderiales; family Burkholderiaceae; genus Cupriavidus; species Cupriavidus sp. 01L46. The sequence goes on along the minus strand of NZ_JBFTSF010000056.1, from coordinate 5,969 downwards.
AGCGAGGCATCGGCGCCGACCTGCTTGGCAAACGCGGTCAGCTCGATCGCTTCCTTGGTCGAGTTGCCGCCGGTGCCGGCGATGATCGGGATGCGCTTGTCGGCCTGCTCCACGGCGACGCGGATCAGCTCGCAATGCTCATCCACGTTCACCGTGGGCGACTCGCCGGTGGTGCCGACGATCACGATGCCATCAGTGCCCTCGGCCACGTGCCAGTCGACCAGGGCGCGCAGCGCGGGGAAATCCAGGCTGCCATCTTCCTGCATMGGCGTCACGATAGCGACGATGCTGCCGTTAATCTGTGTCATAACGTTTGAGAATTCGAGAAACGAATACCGCGATTGTACCGGATACCCAAGGCCTTCCGACCGCACCTTCGACCGGGGAAAACCCAAGGCAGTTCAACGCGTGAAGTCCAGGTCTCGCCAACCGGGCCCGCAAATAGCCAGGGCCGCACTTCAGCCCGGCAAAGGATACCGCGGCGGCGCTCCGCCGCTCGTTTTGCCTATCTCTTCGCGAATCGCGCAAATACGCTGCACAAAGGCAGCTTTAGGCACTTCCAGCACACCATCTTCGTAGGCAATCACCCGCAAGATGCCGTGCACGGCATCCAGCAACTCGCCCGGCTGCAGCAGGAAATCCGGGTTCGAAGGTTTGCCCACGGTCTCGTTGCCAGCCGCGAAAGTTTCGTAAAGAAGCACGCCGCCCGGCGCCAGCGCAGCGAACAAATGCGCCCAAAGCGGCCTGTGCAGGTAATTGGTGACCACGATCGCGTCGAAGCCCGGTTCGTCCGCCAGCGGCCACGTGCCCTGCTCCAGGTCGGCCGGGCGCGTGTCAACGCCTTCGAGCAAAGCCGCCAGCGCGGCCAATGCCGCCGCATCGCGATCGACGCCCAGCACCGCATGGCCGCGGCGCGCGAACCAGGTGGCGTGGCGGCCGTTGCCGCAGGCCAGGTCGAGCACGCGGCCGCCCGGGCGCACCAGGTGCGCCCAGCGCACCACCCACGGCGACGGTGCGCCGAGCGGCGCGTGGGGGATGCCCGCCGCCATGCTCATCGGTACCCCAGGCCGATGACGGCGCGCACGTCACGCATCGTCTCGCGCGCCACCTGGCTGGCCTGGTCGCAGCCGTGGTCGACAATGGCGCGCAGCAGCGCGGGATCGTCCATGTATTTTTGCGCCCGCTCCAGCATGGGCTGCTGCTCGCGCAGGATGCCCTCGATCACTGGCTGTTTGCATTCGATGCAGCCGATGCCAGCACTGCGGCAGCCCTTCTCGACCCACTCGCGGGTGGGCGCGTCCGTGTAGACCTGGTGCAGTTGCCACACCGGGCATCGCGCCGGGTCGCCGGCATCGGTGCGGCGCACGCGGGCCGGATCTGTCGGCATGGTACGCACCTTCTTTTCCACCGACGCCTTGTCCTCGCGCATGCGGATGGTGTTGCCATAGGACTTCGACATCTTCTGGCCGTCCAGCCCGGGCATGCGCGATGCCGCGGTCAGCAGCGCCTGCGGCTCGACCAGGATGGTCTTGCGCGAGCCGCCCAGGTAGCCCAGCAGCAATTCACGGTCTTCGGCGGCCAGGCTCTGCGACTGCGCCACCAGCGCGCCGCCCTCCTCGAACGCCTCTGCCTTGCCCTGCTCCTGATAGGCGCGGCGCAGTTCCAGATAAGCCTTGGTGCGCTTGCCGCCCAGCTTTTTGGCGGCTTCCTGCGCCYGCKCCTCGAAGYCCGGCTGGCGSCCRTASAGATAGTTGAAGCGGCGCGCGATCTCGCGCGTGAYCTCCACRTGCGGCACCTGGTCCTCGCCCACCGGCACGCGGCCGGCACGGTAGATCAGGATGTCGGCGGCCTGCAGCAGCGGATAGCCGAGAAAACCGTAGGTGGAAAGATCCTTGTCCTTGAGCTTCTCGATCTGGTCCTTGTAGGTCGGCACCCGCTCGAGCCAGGCCAGCGGCGTACCCATCGACAGCAGTAGGAACAGTTCGGCATGCTCAGGCACGCGGCTCTGGATAAACAGCGTGGCGCGCTCGGGATCGACGCCGGCGGCAAGCCAGTCGATCAGCATCTCCCACACGGATTCGCCGATMACCTCCGGCGATGCATAGTGCGTGGTGAGCGCGTGCCAGTCCGCCACGAAGAAGAAACAGGGATATTCGGCCTGGAGCTGGACCCAGTTCCTGAGTACGCCGTGATAGTGGCCCAGGTGCAGCGCGCCGGTAGGCCGCATGCCGGAAAGAACGCGATCGGGAAACATGTCTATCTGTATTTGTGGGAATTGGTGCAGGTACGGGTACGCGTATTCGAGGTCGGCGCCGGCGTGGGCGCCAGGGCCGCGGCGCGGCTTACTGCACCAGCGCCAGGATGGGTTGCAGCATCAGCAACACCAGGCTCCTGAGCGCCCCCATTACCGGCTGCATCMACACTTTGGTGATCACGCCAGCCGCCACCAGCGCCAGCACCACGAAGATGCCGTAGGGCTCGATGCGCGACACCGCATGCGCGATGCGCTGCGGCAATAGCGCTGTCAGCACGCGGCCGCCGTCGAGCGGCGGCACGGGGAACAGGTTGAACGCAGCCATCACCAGGTTGACCAGCACGCCGGCCTGCGCCATCTGGGTAAAGAAAGGCTCCTGCACCCTGGCCACCACCAGGCCGACCGCCACCAGCGCCCACAGGAAGGCCTGCAGCACATTGCTGCCCGGGCCCGCCAGCGCCACCCACATGCCATGCCAGCGCGGATTGCGCAGGTGGTCGAAGGCAACCGGCACCGGCTTGGCGTAGCCGAAGACAAACTGGCCGCTGGTCATGAAATAGAGCAGCAGCGGCACCGCGATGGTGCCGATGGGATCGATATGGCGCGCCGGGTTAAGGCTGACGCGGCCCATCGAATAGGCGGTGTTGTCGCCAAACAGCTTGGCCACATAGCCGTGCGCGGCTTCATGCAGCGTGATAGCGAACAGGACCGGCAGGGCGTAGACCGCTAGGGTCTGAATCAGAGAAGAATCCATGGGTCGCTATTGTACCGGGGCCGCGGCAAAGCGACTGTTCGGTGRCAATCACAGTCCAAAACGCTCGATATCGCCGCGTCCCTGCCGCACCAGCTCGGGCTCGCCCGCGGTCAGGTCGATCACCGTGGTCGGCTGCGCGGGCGCAGCGCCGCCGCAGATCACCAGTTCCAGCAGTTTTTCCAGCCGGGCGCGGATCACCTCCGGCTCGTTGAGCGGGGCTTCGTCACCCGGCAACTGCAGGGTGGCCGAAATCAGCGGCTCGCCCACTTCGGCCAGCAGCGCCAGCGGAATGGGATGGTCGGGCACCCGCACGCCGATGGTCTTGCGGGCGGGATGCGAGAGCCGGCGCGGCACTTCCTTGGTGGCCTCGAGGATGAAGWCGTAGGGCCCGGGTGTCGCGCCCTTGAGCCAGCGGTACTGCCGGTTGTCCACCCGCGCGAAGTTGCCAAGCTCCGACAAATCGCTGCACAGCAGGGTCAGATGGTGCTTGTCGTCGATCCCGCGCAAGCGGCGCAGCCGCTCTACCGCGGCCTTGTCGTCGAGCCGGCAGGCCAGTGCGTAGCTGGAGTCGGTGGGCAAGGCAATCAGCCCGCCCTGCCCGATGATCTGCGCGGCCTGCTTGATCAGGCGGGACTGCGGGTTGAGCGGATGGATCTCGAAGTATTGGGACATGTGCGGGCCTGGGGCGACCGGCCGCGGGATGGGCGCAAACGCCGCGCGCATTCCGGGCCAGTTCTGCGATGGGGAAAAGCGAAGGGAGCGCATGGCGGGTTCGGGCGGGCTGGGCGCCGGGCGGCCGTTGGCCGGCGCGGCTTACCAGTCATGCCAGACCGGGGTGACCGACGACGGCAGCGGCGGCAGCGAGCCCAGCTCGATCCGTCCCTCGCCCGGCCCATGGAAGTCCGAGCCGCGCGAGCCCAGCAGGCCATAGTGATGCGCGACATTGGCATACTGCCGGTACTGCTCCGGCGTATGGCTGCCAGTGACCACCTCGACCGCGGCCCCGCCGAGCTGCTTGAACTCGTCGAACAGCGCATCGTGCTGGAGTTGCGTGTAGTTGTAGCGGCCCGGGTGCGCCATCACCGGAATGCCGCCGGCGGCCTGGATCCAGCCCACCGCATCGGCCAGTTTGGCCCAGCGGTGCCCGACATAGCCCGGGCAGCCATCGCCGAGGTAGTCGTCGAACACCTCGCTGATGGTCTTGCACCGCCCTTCTTCGACCAGCCAGCGCGCGAAATGGGTGCGAGAGATCAGGTCGGGATTGCCGACATGGCGCAGCGCGCCCTCATAGGCGCCCTCGATGCCGATCGCGGCCAGCGCTTCGCCGATGTCCTGCGCCCTGGCGGCCCGCCCGGAGCGCGTGGCTGCCAGGCCATTGACCAGCACCTGGCTGTCCGGGTCGATCTGCAAGCCAACGATATGCACAGTCTGCCCGGCCCACGTCACCGAGATCTCCACCCCGGGCACGTAGCGCATGCCCAGCGCCTCGGCCGCGGCCCGCGCCCTGGCCTGGCCCTTGACCTCGTCATGGTCCGTCAGCGCCCAGAACGCCACGCCGCCGGCGTGCGCGCGCGCGGCCACGTCCTCGGGGGACAACATGCCGTCGGACACCGTGGAATGGCAATGCAGATCTGCGTTGATTGCGTGTGAATTTTGCATACGTCTATTCTACTCTCGCGATAATTCCGCGTTAATCCCACCTCAATCCAACCTCAACCCGACTTTAATCCCGCGCCGATGCGCGCCGCGTGGGCTGGCCCACACATCCGCGCCGATAGCCCTGACGCCAACGCTGGCGTAGGCGGCAGGGCCGGCCCCGCGCGGTATAGTTGGGGCCTGACGACCCTCCTGCCGGGCGCCGCCACGCGCGCCGCCCGCCATGCCATGCCGACCCAAACCCCTGCTTGCGCCACGCCCGATTCCCGCTCCCCGACCGTCCCGGCCGACGTGATCCGCACCGATGTGCTGATCGTCGGCGCCGGCCCGGTCGGCCTGTTTGCCGCCTTCCAGGCGGGCGTGCTGGGGCTGAAGTGCGAGCTCGTCGACGTGCTGGACCGCGCCGGCGGACAGTGCACCGAGCTCTACCCGGAAAAGCCGATCTACGACATCCCCGCGGTGCCGGGCTGCCTGGCGCAGGACCTGGTCGACCGCCTGCTCGAGCAATGCGCGCCGTTCGCCTTTCCCATGCATTTCAACGAGCGGGCCAACGGCCTGGCCGAGATCCCGCCGGAACCGCACGCTACAGCCGGCCATGAGCACCCGCACCGCCTGCTGGTCACAACCGACACCGGCAAGCGCTTCGACGTGGCTGCGGTGCTGATCTGCGCCGGCGCCGGCGCGTTCGCCCCGCAACGCGTGGCGCTGCCCGAAGCCGCCGCGCTGGAAGACCGCCACCTGCATTACGCAGTGCGCGACACCGCGCGCTTCGCTGGCAAGCGGGTGGTGGTGGCCGGCGGCGGAGATTCCGCCCTGGACTGGGCGCTGGCGCTGCGCAAGACCGCCGCGCGCGTTACGCTGCTGCACCGCCGGGAAGGCTTTCGCGCGGCCGACGGTGCGGTGGCCGAAATGCGCGCGGCCGTGGCCGCCGGCGAGATGGATTTCGTGGTGGGCATGCTGGGCGCGCTCAAGACCGAGGGCGGCTCGCTGGCCGGGGTCGACATTCGTACCCGGGAAGACACGATCAGCCTGCCTGCCGACGAACTCGTAGCGCTGTACGGCCTCGTCTCCGAGCCCGGCCCGATCGCCCAGTGGGACCTCGACATGCGCGCAGGGCGCATCACGGTGGATACCACCACCTACGAAACATCCCGCCGCGGCATCTTCGCCGCGGGCGACATCGCGTTCTACCCCAACAAGCAAAAGCTCATCCTGTCTGGCTTCCACGAGGCTGCGCTGGCCCTGCGGCGCGCCTATCACTATGCCTTCCCGGAAAAGGCGCTGGTCCATGTGCACACCCGCAAC
>NZ_JBFTSF010000055.1:0-28488 GCF_056399905.1 Cupriavidus sp. 01L46 | reverse complement strand
GTAACCAACCCGCGGATATCAGCGTGATCCACCGTCGAGACTTACTGCTACGTCGCCCTCCAGGAAATTGGGGAACAACATGCAACTGTGAAACTGAATCAAACCAATCTCGATTGACACGGGGGAGTCATATCAGCTAGGAGCCACTTCAAGCAAAGCCCGTGGTGTTGTCCGGCACGACGCCGCAACGAGCGCCCGCCCTCTCCCCGGACCCTCACCCGCTAGAGGGAAGCAAATCGGCCATTTCGCAGGATTACGGCCGTCATCCCGTCTTCACGCGAGCGCCTTCAGTCCGTCATAAACGCCGCCTATAGTCCGCTGTGCGGATGCGGCATTGGCAGGTGCCCTCCCGCCTCTTCCTATCAGTCTTCGTGGTAGTTGCCCCGCGGCGTAGCGGGGTTTTTTTTGTTCGCCGTTCCGCCCGAGGACGTCTACAGCGTGCGCGGTGAAGGCAAGGACGACACACTCGGCCTGCGGGCAGCCGATGTCACCGCTGGCAGCGAACACGGCCCTTCGCATCGGGCTGGCGTTATGCGGAATACCGGGTCGACAAGACGCTTGCCGAGCAAGCCATTCGGGATGATGGCGGACAGGTCAAGCAGTGCCTTGAAGGATTTGGGAGCGTGTTGGAAGTACGGGAGACGGATGGTATGGGTCATGGCTTGGCCTTTTGGCGCGGGCTCGCGAGATCGAGTGAAATCGAGTGAGATCTCGTGGGACCGCTGTTACTTGCAGCCGGCGCGGGTTCCGGCGCAGACTCGGCTCAAAGACTGTCCCCGCAGCTGGCCCCGGTGGCTGGCGCAGGTAGACAGCCCCTTCTAACGCCCGTCTAACGCCCGTCAGCCGAAACTCCCTATAATCGAACGATCGTTCATATCCAGGGTGCCACTGGCGCCCGTTCGTGGTCCAGGAGACGCCATGCCCGCCGCCAAACAATTGCCCCAGGTCCTGCAAAACCTGGCGCTGCCCGTGATTTCCTCGCCGATGTTCATCGTCAGCTACCCCGAGCTGGTGCTGGCGCAGTGCAAGGCCGGCATCGTCGGCTCSTTCCCSKCGCTGAACGCGCGCCCTGCCGAGATGCTGGGCGACTGGCTCACCCAGATGGAAGACGATCTCGCCGCCTTCCGCGCCGCCAACCCGGGCAAGCCGGTCGGCCCGATCGCCGTCAACCAGATCGTGCACACCTCCAATGTGCGCCTGGAGCACGACATCAAGGTGTGCGTGGACCACAAGGTACCCATCTTCATCACCTCGCTGCGCGCGCCGCCCAAGGAGATGATCGACGCCGTGCACAGCTATGGCGGCATCGTGCTGCACGATGTGATCAGCATCCGCCACGCCGAGAAGGCGATCGAAGCCGGCGTGGACGGGCTGATCCTGGTGGCAGCCGGCGCCGGCGGCCATGCCGGCACGCTGTCGCCGTTCGCGCTGGTGGGCGAAGTGCGCAAGATCTTCGACGGCGTGATCGCGCTGTCGGGCTCGATTGCCACTGGCGAGTCCGTGCTGGCCGCACAGGCCATGGGCGCGGACTTCGCTTACGTCGGCACCCGCTTCATCGCCTCGCAGGAAGCGCACGCCAGCGAGTCCTACAAGCAGTCGATCACCACCTCCGCCGCGGCCGACATCATCTACACCAACCTGTTTACCGGCGTGCACGGCAATTACATCCGCGAGAGCATCGAGGCCTCGGGGCTGGATCCCGCCAACCTGCCGCAGGCGGACAAGACCAAGATGGACTTTTCCAGCGGCGCGTCCAAGGCCAAGGCATGGAAGGATGTCTGGGGCGCCGGCCAGGGCGTGGGCCAGATCCACGACATCCCCACCGCCGGCGAAATCGTGGCGCGCATGAAAGCCGAGTACAACGACGCGCGCGCCCGCCTGGGGCTTGCGGTCTGAGCGCATTGCCATCCTTTACGCCCACCCCACCCACCCCTCCCGCCGTGCGCAGCCGCAGGCAACGCGCGCTGCGCGCGCTGTGGGTGGCGCTCGGCGTGCTCAGCCTGCTGCTGGGCGTGATCGGCATCTTCCTGCCGGTGCTGCCCACCACGCCTTTCGTCTTGCTGGCCGCCGCGTGCTTCGCGCGCGGCTCGGAGCGTTTCCATGCGCGGCTGACTGCGCATCCGCGCTTCGGCCCGCTGGTGCGTGACTGGCAGGCCCACCGCAGCATTCCCTTGCGCGCCAAGCAATTGGCCATCGGCATGATGTGGCTGTCGATGGGCACCACCGCATGGCTGATGCGCGAGCGCCCGCTGGCTTCGCTGACGCTGGTCGCCATCGCGGCGGCCGTCAGCGCATGGCTGCTGTGGCTGCCGACGCGCCCCGCCGGCGGCCATGCGGCACCGTCCACGGGCCGCGACCGCGCTCAGTCGTAACGCCGCGCGTCCTCGATCACCTTGCCATCCTGCGGCAGCGAGCCCGCTGCCACGAAGCGCACCTCGCCGCGCAGGCGCATCACCTCGCGCAGCGATTCGCCGATGGCCTGCGCCAGCGCCGCATCGTCGCGCGTGGCATCGCAGTGCAGGGTCATCACGTCGGCGCCTACGCTGCCTGTCACCACCAGGCGCGCGGCGCGCACCTCGGGATGGCGCCGCACCACCTCGCCCACCTGCCCGGGATGCACGAACATGCCCTTGACCTTGGTGGTCTGGTCGGCACGGCCCAGCCAGCCCTTGAGCCGCTGGTTGGTGCGCCCGCACGGGCTGGCGCGCTCGTCCGAGCCGGCCACGAACGCCGACAGGTCGCCCGTGCCGAAGCGAACCAGCGGATAGTCTCCATTGCCCAGCACCGTGACCACCACCTCGCCGGTCTCGCCATCAGGCATGGGCTGCGTGCCGCCCGGCTCGACGATCTCCACCAGCACGTTCTCGTCCACCACCCAGCCGTCGCCGCCCTGCGTCTCGTAGGCGATCAGGCCCACGTCGGCGCTCCCGTACATCTGCTGCACGCGGATGCCGCGCTCGGTGAACCAGGCGCGCAGCGATGGCGGCAATGCCTCGCCAGACACCAGCGCCTTGCTCAGGCTCCGGCATGGCTGGCCGATCTCGTCGCCTTTTTCCAGCAGCAGCTTGAGAAAGGATGGGGTGCCCGCGTAGGCCGCCGGCTGCAGGCTCGCCATCGCCTGCACCTGAGATTCGGTCTGTCCCACGCCCGCCGGGAACACACAGCAGCCCAGCCGATGGGCGCCGGTTTCCATCATCATGCCGGCCGGCGTGAAGTGGTAGGAAAAGGTGTTGTAGACGAGATCGCCCGAGCGGAAGCCCGCCGCGAACATCGCGCGCGCGATCCGCCACCAGTCGGCGCCGTGCCCGTCGGGCTCGTGGATCGGGCCGGGCGACTGGAAGATGTGGCGCAGGCCGCCCAGCGGCGTCGCATTCAGCCCGCCCAGCGGCGGCATGGTCTTCTGCCGCGCCGTCAGCTCGGACTTGCGCGTCACCGGCAGCGCCGCCAATGCGGCGCGTGAGTCCAGCGCGCGCGGATCCACGTCGCGCAGCACCTCCGCAAAATAAGGCGCATGCGCCTTGGCATGCGCAACCTGGCGCGACAATGCGTCCAGCAAGGCCTGCAAGCGGACGGCCGGGGCGCGCGTTTCAAGCGAATCGAAGTATTCAGGCATGGTGCGTAGTTCGCGTAGGTAGTCGCGTGATGAACCGTACTGTTTAAACCCGGACGCGCATCGAGAAGGGCGAAGACGCCGTAGCGAGCGGCCCGTGGCGGATTGGCCGAGCGCAGCCGTGCACGGGCCGAGCGGCAGGCTTGTCCGCGCTGCTCAGGCGAGCCAGCGCTTGCGCCGGCGATAGCTCTTTACGTCGCGGAAGGAGCTTCTCCCGCCGCCCTCTCCATCGTTCGCGGCGACGCCCAGGTAGAACTCCTTCACATCCTCATTGGTGCGCAGCGCCTCGGCCKCGCCATCCATCACCACACGGCCGTTCTCCAGGATGTAGCCGTAGTCCGCATAGCGCAGCGCCACCATGGTGTTCTGCTCGGCCAGCAGGAAGCTGACCTTTTCGCGCTGGTTCAGGTCGCGCACGATCTCGAAGATCTCCTCCACGATCTGCGGCGCCAACCCCATCGATGGCTCRTCGAGCAGGATCATGCTGGGCTTGGCCATCATGGCCCGGCCGATCKCGCACATCTGCTGYTCGCCGCCCGAGGTGTAGCCCGCCTGCGATTTGCGGCGCGTCTTCAGGCGCGGGAAGTAGGCGTAGATGCGCTCCAGCGCATCGCGTGTTTCACTGCGCGACAAGCCGCGCGTGTAGGCGCCGGTCAGCAGGTTTTCCTCGAGCGTCAGGTGGGCGAAGCAATGCCGCCCCTCCATCACCTGGATCACCCCGCGCTTGACCAGTTCATTGGGCGTGAGCCGGTCGACCCGGTTGCCGCGGTACTCGATCGAGCCCTTGGTGACGTCCCCGCGCTCGGCGTGCAGCAGGTTGGAGATGGCCTTGAGCGTGGTGGTCTTGCCCGCGCCGTTGGCGCCCAGCAGCGCCACGATCCGCCCCTCGGGCACATCGAGGGAAACGCCCTTGAGCACCAGGATGACGTGGTCGTAGATGACTTCGATATTGTTGACGGACAACAGGCTCATGGTGCGGCTCGGTTGGTGGTTCCTGGCTGGCTTCATCTCCGCTCGCCCGCATGCGGGCGAGCGGAGTCGACAACAATCAACAAACGCCTTGCGGCGCCCGGATCAAGACTTCATGCACGCAGGCGAGATGCCCTTTTCTTTCGCGAACTGCGCGGCACTCGCCTTGAACAGCGGATGGATCAGGTTCTTGTTGCCTTCGATCCAATCCKACACCACGACCCACTTGGTGCCGTCCCACTGCTGGATCTTCACCTTGCCCGAGCCTTCGTGGTTGTCGCAGCTGGTCTTGATCTCCGGCAGCAAACCGGTGGCGCCCAGCTGCTGCAGGCGCGCATTGTTCACGTTCAGGTTCTCGAATGCCCAGCGCATGTCTTCGCCGCTCATGACCTTGCCCTTGCCATACTTGGCCTGCGCCACGCGGATCGCCTCCACCGTCACCACGGCCGCGGACACGCCACGGTTGTAGAGCACCGAGCCAACCTTGTTGCGGTCCTGCATATTGCCCTTGCCGGCGCCGTAGACGACCTTGTCGATATCGGCAATCAGCGGCACGCCCTTGCCCGCCACGTTCCAGGTTGCGCTCATATAGCCCTTGGCGGCATCGCCGGCGGGCACGGTGTCTTCTTCCGAACCTGCCCACCACGAGCCAATCATCTTGTCGCGCGCGAAGCCCACCTTCTGCGCCGCCTTGAGCGCGGTCTGGTTCATCACGCCCCAGCCCCAGAAGATCACGTAGTCAGGATTCTCCTGGCGGATCTTCAGCCACTGTGCGCCCTGCTCGTTGCCGGGGTGCGCCACCGGGATCTCGACCAGGTTGAACTTGCCGAGCTTGGCTTCGGCTTCCAGCGCCACGATCGGCTCCTTGCCATAGGCGGAGTCGTGATACAGGTAGACAATCTTCTTGCCGGCCAGCGAGCCGCCGTTCTTGCCCGCCAGGAACTTGACGATGGCCGAGACCTGCATCTGGTAGGTGGTGACGAGCGGGAAGGCATAGGGGAAGACCGAACCGTCAACCGCATCGGTGCGGCCATAGCCCATCATCACCAGCGGCACCTTGTCGGCCGCGGTCTTGTCCACCAGCGCGTAGGAGATGCCGGTCGACATGGTGTGGTACGCGGTGCCCTTGCTGGCCGGGCTCTTGCCCTTGAGCCGCTCGTAGCACTCCACGCCCTTGGCGTTGTTGTACTCCGTCTCGCACTCTTCCCACGACAGCTTGACGCCGTTCACGCCCCCGTCCTTGAGGTTGACGTAGTTCAGGTAGTCGACGAAGCCGCCATAAAAGGACTGTCCGTTGGCGCCATAAGGGCCGACGCGATAGCTGGGCAGCGCGACGAACTGCTCGCCGCTTTGCGCCTGCACCGCCAGCGGCGCCAGCAGCGCGGCCGACGCACCCACCGCCAGGGCTATACGCTGCAGATTGCGAATCAGGATGGTCATGACAGTCTCCTTCACCTTGGCAGGTGTGTTTGTTATGGAATACCCGTTTCTCTTGTTCCGAACCAAAAAACATCGATGCGATGAGACTCAGTGTGGGAATGGCCAGAGCCGCAGCTTCTCCTTCGCGATCTGCCACAGCCGTGCCAGGCCATGCGGCTCCACCACCAGGAAAAAGATGATCAGCCCGCCGAACACCATCAACTGGATATGCGACACGGCGGCGTTGGTAAAGGGCAGGTGCAGCAACGCGGCCAGCGGCGGCAGCGCGATGTCCAGGAAGATCGGCAGCAGCAAGATGAACGCCGCGCCCAGGAACGAGCCAAGGATGCTGCCCACGCCGCCGATGATGATCATGAACAGSACGCGGAASGARAGGTCGAGCGAGAAGCCGTCCGGCTCGACCGAGCCCAGGTAGCAGAACGCATAGAGCGCGCCCGCCACGCCGCAGTAGAACGAGCTGACGGCAAAGGCCAGCAACTTGGTGCGCATCAGCGGAATGCCGATCACYTCCGCCGCCACGTCMATGTCGCGCACCGACATCCAKGCGCGCCCGGTCGASGAGCGCACCAKGTTCTTGGCSRCGATGGCCAGCACCGTCACCAGCATCAGCACGAASAGRTACTTCTTCACCGGCGTATCGATGGCGATGCCAAACAGGTTCAACTGCTGCGCGGTGATCACGCCCGATGAGCTGTTGTTGGAGAACCAGGGAAACTTGGTCAGCGCCCACACCACGAAGAACTGCGCGGCCAGCGTCGCCACCGCAAGGTAGAAGCCCTTGATGCGCAGCGACGGCAGGCCGAACGCCACCCCCACCAGCGCCGCCGACAGTCCGGCGAGGATAAAGGTCAGCAGCACCGGCAGGCCCTCGATGCGCAGCTGGAAGTTGTAGGCCGCGTAGGCGCCCACCGCCATGAAGGCCGCGGTGCCAAGCGAGAGCTGCCMCGCGTAGCCCGTGAGGATATTGAGCCCGAGCGCGGCCAGCGCGAAGATCAGGAACGGGATCAGGATGGCCGAGAACCAGTACTCCGAACCCAGCAGCGGAATCGCCACGAAGGCCACCGCCATCAGCACCGCAAAGCCGATGCGGTCCTGACGGATGGGGAAGATCTGGCTATCGGCAACGTAGGTGGTCTTGAACTGGCCGGATTCACGGTAGAACATGTTTTCTCTCCTGTGGCGCGGGCCGCTCAGACACGATCGATGTGTTTCTCGCCGAACAGCCCCTCTGGCCGCACCAGCAKGAACAACAGCGCAAACACATAGGGGAACCAGCCTTCGATACCACCGAAGTTGCCGCCAAACGCGGACTGGAACACAGGCGGGATATAGATCTCGGCCAGCTTCTCCGAGGCCCCGATGATCAGCCCGCCGACGATGGCGCCGGGCACCGAGGTAAAGCCGCCCAGGATCAGCACCGGCAGCGCCTTCAACGCAGTCAGTGTCAGCGCGAACTGCACGCCATTGCGCGAGCCCCACAGCATGCCCGCCACCAGCGCCACGAAGCCCGCCACGCCCCAGACAATGGCCCAGATATGCTGCAGCGGAATCCCCAGCGACAGCGCGGCCTGGTGATCGTCCGCCACCGCGCGCAATGCGCGGCCCACCTTGGTGTACTGGAAGAACAGCGCCAGCGTGCCCACCAGGATGCCGGCGATGCCCGCCGCCGCCAGGTCGAACTTGGATACCACGATATTGAAGCGCGTCAGGATGGCTTCGATGGGCTCGTCGACGATKCCGAGGTTGATCGGGCGCACTTCATTGCCGAACAACAGCGGCCCCAGCCCTTCGAGGAAGAAGGACAGCCCGATGGTGGCCATGAACAGCGTGATGGGTGGCTGGTTCACCAGCTTGCGCAGCACCAGCCGTTCGGTGCTGATGCCGACCACCACCATCACGCCAAACGCGCCGATCACGGCCGCCCACATCGGCAGTCCCTTGTCCATCAGCCCCACCACCGCCAGCGCGGCAAAGTACACCATCGCGCCCTGCGCGAAGTTGAACACGCCCGACGCCTTGTAGATCAGCACGAACCCCAGTGCCACCAGCGAGTACATCAACCCCGACAATAAGCCGCCGATCAGGATTTCAAAGAAGAACGTCATGGTTGTCCTTGTCTTGCAACTGCATCAGTGACCAGCGCCCAGGTAGGCGCGAATCACATCCGGGTTGGCCTTCACCGCTTCGGGCGTACCGTCGCCGATCTTCTTGCCGTAGTCCAGCACCACCACACGGTCGGAGATGTCCATCACCACGCCCATGTCGTGCTCGATCAGCACGATGGTGGTGCCGAACTGATGGTTCACGTCCAGGATGAAGCGGCACATGTCCTGCTTCTCTTCCACGTTCATGCCGGCCATCGGTTCGTCGAGCAGCAGCATCGAAGGCTCGGCCGCCAGCGCGCGCGCCAGCTCCACGCGCTTTTGCAAGCCGTAGGGCAGGCGCCCCACCGGCGTCTTGCGGATCGCCTGGATCTCGAGGAAATCGATCACCTCCTCGACCTTGCGCCGGTGCTGCATTTCCTCGTTGCGCGCCGGGCCCCACCACAGCGCATTGGCCAGCAGGCCGCTGCGGAACCTGGTGTTGCGCCCGGTCATGATGTTGTCGAGCACCGTCATGCCCTTGAACAGCGCGATATTCTGGAAGGTGCGTGCGATGCCCTGGCGCGCCGCGGCGGTGGGATGCATCTTGCGCCGCTCCTCGCCACGAAACACGATGCGGCCTTGCTGCGGGTGGTAGACCCCGTTGATCACATTGAGCATCGAGCTCTTGCCCGCGCCGTTGGGGCCGATGATGGCGCGGATCTCATGCTCGCGCACGTCAAACKAGATATCGGTCAGCGCCTTCACGCCGCCGAAAGCCAACGAGATATTCTGCAGGTCGAGTATCACGTCGCCGGCCTGCCGCACCTGCGCATGCTCCATCTGAACCCCGCCGAGCGCTTGCGCTGTTGCCCCCGCACCCGCGGACGCGCCGCTCCACACCGGCTGGCCATCGCCGCCGCGCTCCACGCCTTGCCATGCCATTTGCGTCATCCCCCTGCCCCCGCTCATGCCGCGCGCTTCGCACCGGCGGTGGCCGGCGAGAAGCGCTTTACATCGACCAGCTTCAACGTGGCCGAGACGCTGCCTTCACGCCCGTCCTCGAACTTCACGCGCGTCTCGATGAACTGCTCCGGCTTGCCGGCGTACAGCGCTTCGATCAGCGACGCGTATTTCTCGGCGATATAGCCACGCCGCACCTTGCGCGTGCGGGTGAGCTCATCGTCGTCCGGATCGAGTTCCTTGTGCAGGATCAGGAAGCGCGAGACCTGCGAGCCAGCCAGCATGGCATCGGCGGCGAGGTCGGCATTCACCTGCTCGACGCACTCGCCGATCATGGCGATCACCTCTGGCTGCGCCGCCAGGTCGATGTAGCCCGCGTAGGCCAGGTGGCGCCGCTCGGCCCAGTTGCCCACGGCTTCGAAATCGATGTTGATGAACGCGCAGACGCTGTCGCGGCCGGTGCCGAACGCCACCGCTTCCTTGATATAGGGAAAGAACTTGAGCTTGTTCTCGATGTACTTGGGCGCGAACATGGCGCCGTCGGACAGCTTGCCCACGTCCTTCGCGCGATCGATGATCTTGAGGTGGCCATCGGCGTCGATCACGCCGGCGTCGCCGGTCATGAAATAGCCTTGGTCGTTGAGCGCCTCGCGGGTGGCATCGTCGCGCTTGTAGTAGGCCTTCAACAAGCCCACGCCGCGCACCAGCACTTCGCCGTTCTCGGCAATGCGGATCTCCATGCCCGGCGCGGCGGGCCCTACCGAATCGAACTTGACCTTGCCATCCGGCTGCAGGCAGACATAGGCGCAAGTTTCGGTCTGGCCGTAGAACTGCTTGAGGTTGACGCCGATCGAGCGATAGAAGCGGAACAGGTCCGGGCCAATCGCTTCGCCCGCCGTGTAGCCCACGCGGATGCGGCTCATGCCGAGCACATTGCGCAGCGGCCCGAAGATCAGCGCCTCGCCGGCCACGTAGCGCAAGCGGTCGGCCAGCGGCACCGGATTGCCGTCGAGGATGTCGGTGCCGCAGCGGCGCGCCACGCCCATGGCCCAGTGAAAGAGCTTGCGCTTGATCCAGCCCGCATCTTCCATGCGGATCATCACCTGCGTGAGCAGGTTTTCATAGATGCGCGGTGGCGCGAAGTAATAGGTGGGACCGATCTCGCGCAGGTCGGTCATCACCGTCTCGCGTGATTCCGGGCAGTTCACGGTGAAGCCCGCCACCATGGCCTGCGCATACGAGAACAGGTTGTCGCCCACCCATGCCATCGGCAGGTAGGACAGCACGTCGTCCTTCGCGGTCAGGCCATCGAACGCGCAGCCGTTGCGCGCCGCGCCGATCAGGCCGCGATGCGAGTGGCACACACCCTTGGGCTTGCCGGTGGTGCCGGAGGTGTAGAGGATGATGGCGGTATCCTCGGGCTCGCCCGCGGCAACGGCCGCATCGAAGTATCCGGGATTGGCGCGATCGAACTCGCGGCCGATTTCCTGCAGGCGCTGGTAAGGCATCAACGCCGGATGATCGTAGTCGCGCAGCCCGCGCGGGTCTTCATAGATGATATGGCGCACCTTGCGGCCCTGCGCGGCAAGCTGCTCCTCCACCTCCAGCAGCTTGTCCACCTGCTCCTGGTCCTCCACGATGGCGAAGTCGATCTCGGCATCGTTCAGCACATAGATCATCTCGCCGGCAATGGCATCCTGGTAAAGCGGCACCGGCACGCCGCCCATGGCCTGCGCTGCACTCATGGCCCAGTACAGGCGCGGACGGTTGTCGCCGATCACCGCCAGGTTCATGCCGCGGGAAAAGCCCAGCGCAGCCAGGCCGCACGCGAGCGCGCGCACCTCCTGCGCGGTCTGCGCCCAGCTAAAGGTTTGCCAGATCCCGAGATCCTTCTCACGGTAAGCCGGGCTTCCCGGCCGCTGCTGCGCATGCGCAAGCAACAAGCGCGGGAAGGTCGTCGCCGACGGTTCCTGCATGGATGTCTCCTGTCCCTCCGGCGCGGGGGTCCGCCACCGGTGCCAAGCCTGCTGCCGCTGGTTATACTTGGCCTGTTTTGCCCGGCGGCGCTTCTGCCGCAACGCAACAAGCCCGCCGCGCCTGTCCTGGCGCGCATTTGCGGTTCGTGGTGATCGTAAGATAGTCCATGCCATTTCCCCCGGTTGTCACGCCGATGACAATTCCGGGTTAATCCCTACGGGGGAGGTTCTCCAGGTCATGCTCAACGATTTCGTCGACCGCTGCGTGTGGGCAGCCGAGCTCAGCGAAGAACAACGCGACACTGTCCGCCGCGCCATGTGCGTGCGCGAGTATAGCCAGGGCGACTATGTCTGCCATAAAGGCGATATGGCGGAGCACTGGATGGGCGTGCTGGAAGGGATCGTCAAGATCACTACCGTATCGCCGTCCGGTAAGTCGGTCACATTCACCGGTGTGCCTACGGGGGGCTGGTTTGGCGAAGGTGCCGTGCTCAAGGGCGAAATCCGCAAATACGATGTGATGGCGCTGCGGCGCTCGCGCATTGCGTTCCTGCCGCGCGAGACTTTTCAGTGGTTGCTGGATACCAGCTTGCCATTCACCCGGTTCCTGCTGACGCAGTTCAATGAGCGGCTGGGGCAGTTCATTGCCGCCGTGGAATACGAACGGCTGCTCGATATCGATTCGCGGGTGGCGCGCGCGGTGTCGTCGCTGTTCAATGAGCACCTGTACCCTGGCCTGGGGACCACGCTGGAGATCTCGCAGGAAGAAATCGGACTGCTGGCGGGCATATCGCGGCAGCGGGCCAACCAGGCGCTAAAGGTGCTGGAGCAGCAGGGACTGGTGAAGGTCGACTACGGCGTGATCGAGGTACTGGACCTGGAGGGGCTGCGGCAGTACGGCGAGTAGGGCCGCCAGGCCCCTCGCGGCCACCTTGCGGCTTGGCCCGATGCGGCGTGGCGCGCAGTCAACGGAATACGCCGACCGCTTCCACCAGCCGGTTGGCCTGCTGTTTCAGGCTCTGTGCGGCGGCCGCGCTCTGCTCCACCAGCGCCGCGTTCTGCTGGGTGATGCGGTCGAGGTCGCCGATGGCATCGCCAACCTGGCTGATGCCCGCGCTCTGCTCGGACGTAGCCAGGCTGATCTCGGCAATCAGGTCGGAGACGCGCCTGACCTGGGCCACGATGTTGTCCATGGTCTGGCCGGCGTCATTGACCAGCTGGGCCCCCGAATCGACCTTGTCCACGCTGGCGCCGATCAGCGCCTTGATCTCCTTGGCCGCGCTGGCGCTGCGCTGCGCGAGCCCCCGCACCTCACCGGCCACCACCGCGAAGCCCCTGCCCTGTTCCCCGGCCCGCGCGGCTTCCACCGCGGCATTCAGCGCGAGGATATTGGTCTGGAACGCGATGCCGTCGATCACGCTGATGATGTCGGCGATCCGCTTCGAGCTGCTGCTGATTTCCTCCATGGTMGCCACCACCTGCGACATTGCCTCGCCACCCTTGGCGGCCTCGCTGCTGGCGGAGCCGGACAACGCGTTTGCCTGGGCCGCAGTTTCGGCATTGCTCCTGACCGTGGCCGTCATCTGCGTCATCGACGACGCCGTATCCTGTACGTTGGATGCCGCCTGCTCGGTACGCAAGCTCAGGTCGCTATTGCCCTGCGCGATCTCGCTGCTTGCGCCTTGCACGTTCAGCACCTGCTCGCTCACGTCATCGATCAGCCAGCGGAACATCAGGCCAAGCTGGCTGATCGTGCGCAGCGTCATGCCGATCTCGTCCACGCGGTCCATATGCTCGACCTGCTGGCTTTCGCCGGACGCCACGCGCAGGGCCTGTTCCATGACCCGCTCCAGCGGCCGCGAGATCTGCGCCTCCAGCCAGCCGGAGACCAGCATCAGCATGGCGGCGACGATGCCGCCCAGGCCGGCCAGCGGCATCCCGCCCATGCCAAGCGTAGCCGCGCCAATGACCGAGGCCGGCAGCAAGGTCGCCAGTGCGCCGCGGATGCGCCAGCGCACCGGCATGGTCTTGAAGGCCGACGCCCACCGCTTCCAGCCGCCCTGAATGATCAGGCCCTTGTGAAAACGCCGCTGGCCGGCACTACCCTCGCGGAAGTCCTGGTAAAGCCGCCCGGCGGCGTCAATTTCCTCGCGCGAGGGCTTGGTGCGCACCGACATGTATCCCACCGGCTTGCCGTTGCGCACAAGCGGCATGGCGTTGGCGCGTACCCAGTAATGGTCGCCGTCCTTGCGCCGGTTCTTCACCAGCGCCGTCCAGGGCTCGCCGCTCTTGAGCGTGGCCCACATATCGGCGAACGCCTCGGCCGGCATATCCGGGTGCCGCACGATATTGTGGGGCTGGCCCTGGATTTCCTCGCGTGTGAAACCACTGACATCGACGAAGGCCGCGTTGGCATAGGCAATGCGGCTTTCGGTGTCGGTGGTCGACATCAGCGTCGCATTCTCAGGCAGTTCGTATTCGCGCTGCGAGACGGGTTGGTTGTTGCKCATAAAGATTCCCCATCGGTTTTCCAAAGCACGCGCGACGCACAGGCAGTGCCACGACTGCGGCGGCGCGTAGTGCATATCCGCGTTTACGGGAATATCCTTACAAAGCTTTAGCGATTAGGGATCAATGAAGCCATTCAACCGGTTTTACTGGAATCAAAACTGATTTCTCTCAGCCGCCACCGATTTTTTATCCTCACAGGCTTGACAATATTTTTTAATACGATCGTTCCAAAAAATAATTAATGATATCGATTCTTATTTATTGGGTGAGAAAACAGCAAATACCCGGGAGCCAAAACGAGCGTGCCGCGAGCGAAAAAAAAGCTGGCGGCGGATCGCTCCGTAGCCAGCTCTTCTAGCATCCCCCTCCCCGCGGGAGAGGAGGACTTTGCCTCTTTGACTGCGTCAATATTACTTGCTGTAGACGTACACACCGCGGCCCGTCTTGCGGCCGAGATAGCCCGCCGCCACCATTTCGCGCATCAGCATGGCCGGGCGGTATTTCGGGTCGGCAAATTYGGTGTACAGCACCTCCATCACCGCCAGCATCGTATCCAGGCCGATCATGTCAGCCAGCGCCAGCGGGCCGATCGGGTGGTTGCAACCCAGCTTCATGCCTTCGTCAATTTCTTCCGGCGACGCCAGGCCTTCGCCCAGTACGCAGAACGCCTCATTGATCATCGGGCAGAGAATCCGGTTGACCACAAAGCCCGGATTGTTCTTCACGGTGATGGGGTACTTGCCGAGGTTCTTCGACAGTTCTTCCACCAGCGCGTGCGTGGCATCGCTGGTCTGMAGGCCGCGGATCAGCTCCACCAGGGCCATCATCGGCACCGGGTTGAAGAAGTGCATGCCGATGAAGTTGCCCGGGCGGCTGGTGACGGCGGCCAGCTTGGTGATCGAGATCGACGAGGTGTTGGACGCGACGATCACGTTGTCGCCGACGATGCTATCGATCTGCTTGAGGATCTTGACCTTGAGGTCGAAGTTCTCGGTGGCGGCTTCGATCACGATGTCGGCGGCCTTGAGCGCGTCATAAGACGTGGAGCCCTTGATGCGCGCGAGTGCGGCGTCCTTGTCGGCTTCGCTGATCTTGTCTTTCTTGATCAGGCGATCCAGGCTGCTGCCCACGGTGGCGATGCCCTTGTTCACCGCTGCGTCGCTGATGTCCACCATCACTACGTCCAGGCCCACCACCGCGCACGCTTGCGCGATGCCGTTGCCCATGGTACCGGCGCCTACGATGCCAACTGTCCTGATTCCCATCTTGTCTTCCTTGTTGCTGGTTGCTTGATTCTGGCGTGGCGCGCTGCGGTCACGGCGCACCGAGGTATCTGCTCAGGCTTCGCCCAGCGCGGCGATGATGCGCTCGGCGTGCTGGCTGAGGATTTCCGGATCCTGCATGTCGCTGCCGTGGCCGCGCAGGGTGCGCTCGGCGTAGCGCGGCACGATGTGGAAATGCACGTGCGGCACGGTCTGGCCCGCGGCGGCGCCGTTGAACTGGCCGATCGAGATACCGTCCGGCGAGAAGGCGGCGCGCACCGCGCGGGCGACGCGCTTGGTGGTGCGGATGGCGGCTTCGGCACCAGCGTCGGAAAGGTCGAACAGCTCGGCGGCGGGTTCCTTGGTCACCACCAGTACGTGGCCGTCCGACTGCGGCATGATGTCCATGAAGGCGATGGTGTCGGCGTCTTCATACACCTTGTTGCAAGGCAATTCGCCACGCAGGATGCGGGCGAAGATATTGTTGGGATCGTACACGGTACTCCTGATTGGTCTTGGTCTTGATCTTCGCTGGCGCTCGCTGTCCGCAAGGCGACGCGGCTGGCGCAAACGTCAAGTTTAACGCAGGGGCCTCGCACGAGACAGCCCCTGGCTCACGGATCACATATTGCGGCGGTACTGGCCTCCCACCTCAAACAATGCATGCGTGACCTGCCCGAGCGAGCACACGCGCACCGCGTCCATCAGCACCGCAAACACGTTGTCGTTGTCGATCACGGCCTGGCGCAGCCGCTGCAGCATGGCCGGCGCCGCATCCGCGTGACGGGCGTGAAAGTCCGCCAGCCGCGCAAGCTGCCCCTGCTTCTCCTCTTCGCTGGAACGCGCCAGTTCGAGCGATCGCGGCGTCGCGTCGCCATCGGGATTGCGGAACGTATTGACGCCGATGATGGGCAGCGTGCCGTCATGCTTGCGCTGCTCGTAGTACAGCGATTCGTCCTGGATCTTGCCTCGCTGGTAGCCCGTCTCCATCGCGCCAAGCACTCCGCCGCGCTCGGCGATGCGCTCGAACTCCTGCATCACCGCTTCTTCCACCAGGTCGGTCAGCTCATCGATCAGGAAGCTGCCCTGGTTGGGGTTCTCGCATTTGGCCACGCCCCACTCGCGGTTGATGATGAGCTGGATCGCCAGCGCGCGGCGCACCGATTCGCCGGTGGGCGTGGTGATGGCTTCGTCGTACGCGTTGGTGTGCAGCGAATTGCAGTTGTCGTAGATGGCGATCAACGCCTGCAGCGTGGTGCGGATATCGTTGAAGTCGATCTCCTGCGCGTGCAGCGAGCGGCCGGAAGTCTGGATGTGGTACTTGAGCTTCTGGCTGCGTTCGTTGGCGCCGTACTTGTCGCGCAGCGTCACCGCCCAGATGCGGCGCGCCACGCGGCCCAGCACGCTGTATTCCGGGTCCATGCCGTTGGAGAAGAAGAACGACAGGTTAGGCGCGAAGTCATCGATATGCATGCCGCGCGCCAGGTACGCCTCCACATAGGTGAAGCCGTTGGACAACGTAAACGCCAGCTGCGAGATCGGGTTCGCCCCGGCCTCCGCGATGTGATAGCCGGAGATCGACACCGAGTAGAAATTGCGCACCTGGTGATGGACGAAGTACGCCTGGATATCGCCCATCACCTTGAGCGAGAACTCGGTCGAGAAGATGCAGGTATTCTGGCCCTGGTCTTCCTTGAGGATATCGGCCTGCACCGTGCCGCGCACGTTCTGCAGCACCCACGCGCGGATCTTGGCTTCCTCGTCGGCGGTGGGCTCGCGGCTGTTATCGGCGCGGAACTTGTCGAGCTGCTGGTCGATGGCGGTGTTCATGAACATCGCCAGGATGGTGGGCGCGGGCCCGTTGATGGTCATCGACACCGAGGTCGACGGACTGGTGAGATCGAAGCCGTCGTACAGCACCTTCATGTCGTCGAGCGTGGCGATCGACACGCCCGAGTTGCCGACCTTGCCGTAGATGTCCGGGCGTGTGTGCGGGTCCTCGCCGTACAGCGTGACCGAATCGAAGGCGGTGGACAGGCGCTTGGCGTCCATGCCCTCGGAGACCAGCTTGAAGCGGCGGTTGGTGCGAAAGGCATCGCCCTCGCCGGCAAACATGCGGGTGGGGTCTTCGTTCTCGCGCTTGAAGGCGAACACGCCTGCGGTGTAGGGGAAGCTGCCAGGCACGTTCTCGCGCAGCAGCCACTTGAGCACTTCGCCATCGTCCTCGAAGC
The DNA here is from genome assembly GCF_056399905.1 of Cupriavidus sp. 01L46. Taxonomy (NCBI): domain Bacteria; kingdom Pseudomonadati; phylum Pseudomonadota; class Betaproteobacteria; order Burkholderiales; family Burkholderiaceae; genus Cupriavidus; species Cupriavidus sp. 01L46. Next base: position 11,445 of record NZ_JBFTSF010000055.1, on the reverse strand, counting down.
GTGGCAGCACCACCTTGCGCACCGTGGTGCCGGACATGGTAGTGGTGGTGAGCGTGGTGCGGATTTCCTTGTCGCGGATCTTCACCACGTATTCGTCGCCGCTGTAGGCCTTGCGCATCTCCGGCCACATCGCCAGCAGCTTGCGCTCCTGCGCGCCGAGCGCGGCGTCGCGTTCGGCGGCGAGCGCCTGCAGCGCTTCGCCCTGGTCTTCTTGCCCGGAGGCCGCCAGCAGCATGCGGCGCGCCTCGCGCAGTTGCTGGCGCTCGYGCGCCAGCCGGCTTTGCGCATCCACGCGGCGATGATAAGCGCGCACCGTGTCGGCGATCTCGGCCAGGTAGCGGTTGCGCGCCGGCGGGACGATCACGTTCTGGCCGGTGGAGACGCGCCCGCTCAACTGCGGCAGCACACCGGCCGGCGCACGCATGCCGCGCGCGCACAGCGCTTCGCGCAGGCCCTGGTAGAGCATGGTTATGCCGTCGTCGTTGAAGCGCGACGCCTGGGTGCCGTACACCGGCATCTCCTCGGGCCTGGCATGCCACTGCTCGCGGTTACGCTGCACCTGCTTGGCCACATCGCGCCACGCGTCCTGCGCGCCCTTGCGGTCGAACTTGTTGATGGCGACAAAATCCGCGAAGTCCAGCATGTCGATCTTCTCGAGCTGGCTGGCGGCGCCGAACTCGGGCGTCATCACGTAGAGCGACAGGTCCACGTGCGCAACGATGGCGGCGTCTCCCTGCCCGATGCCCGAGGTCTCGACGATGATCAGGTCGAAGCCGGCCACCTTGCAGGCCGCCAGCACATCGGGCAGCGCCCGCGAGATCTCCGAGCCGGCCTCGCGCGTGGCCAGCGAGCGCATGAAGATGTGCGGGTGGTTGATCGCGTTCATGCGGATGCGGTCGCCCAGCAGCGCGCCGCCGGACTTGCGGCGCGACGGGTCGATCGAGATCACCGCAATGGACAGCGCATCGCGCTGGTCCAGCCGGATGCGGCGGATCAGCTCATCGGTCAGCGAGGATTTGCCCGCGCCGCCAGTGCCGGTGATGCCGAGCACGGGCGTCTTCACCTTGGCAGCCTCGGCGCGCAGCGCGTCGGCCAGCGCGGGATCCGCCTTGCCGTTTTCCAGTGCCGTGATCAGCTGCGCGAGCGCGCGGCGGTCGCCGCCCTTCATCGCATCGAGCGTGGTGGGGGCATAGCGCGCCAGGTCGATATCGCAGCGCTGCACCATGTCGGCGATCATGCCGGCCAGGCCCAGGCGCTGGCCGTCTTCCGGGCTGAAGATCCGCGCCACGCCGTAGGCTTGCAACTCGCGGATCTCGTCCGCCACGATCACGCCGCCGCCGCCGCCGAACAACTGGATGTGCTCGCCGCCGCGCTGGCGCAGCAGGTCCACCATGTACTTGAAATACTCGACGTGGCCGCCCTGGTAACTAGAGATGGCGATGCCCTGCACGTCTTCCTGCAAGGCCGCGCTGACCACCTCGTCCACTGAGCGGTTATGCCCGAGATGGATCACCTCGCAGCCCGAGGACTGCAAGATGCGCCGCATGATGTTGATGGAAGCGTCGTGGCCGTCGAACAGCGAGGCTGCGGTGACGAAGCGCACCTTGTTGACGGGCCCTTTCGGTCCCTGCGCCTGATGGGGAGCGCCGGGTTGAGCGCCCTTCTGCACATCGGAAAGATCGGTCATTGTCTCCACCACGTTCGGTGTTCTGGCTGGCCGCATGACGTCCATGGCTGCCGCTCTGGAGGCGGCTCGGATCTAACACGCGAGCGGTCTGGCTAGTGCCGGCGCAACGGCTTGATTATATGACGTTTACGTTAACGGCAATCAATCCACGGCGGCRCCGATTGCCGCTCGGCGCGGCGCGGCCAGCCACATGAACATCCTCGCATAGTTGGCGCGACGATGTGGAGGGAGGGAGCGAGGCATCGGGGGAGTTCGATGCCGGCAAACGGCATTCTGGCGAGCGCATGACCAGACACTTGGCCAGGCTTCTACCAATACGGATGGGAGCGGGATGACCGGACACGCGCTGCGCGCGGTCCGGCCGGGATCCTCTCAGAGGCCCGGTTCCGGGCACTGGCCGGCACCTGAGCCACGGCGCTCGCCAAAGCGGCGCTTCAGCGCACTCGCCAGCCCGCCCAGCCAGCGCCACGACGACGGGGCCGGCGTCTCGGCCAGCGTGAAGCGCGCGCCCTCGCTTTCGCCGGACAACCATACCCGGGCGCCGGCAGGCAGCGCAAAGACGGCTCCCGGCAGCAGCCAGATATCCGCGTGGTGGCCTTCCACCGTGAGCCAAAGGCGGCCTTCGACCGCCTTCACGCGCTGGCCTTCGCGGGCGCGCCAGCTCACCGGCTGGCCCAGTTCATCGAATTCGAAGATCCTTAGTTCGCGCATTTCATCACTCCTGTTCTGCATTGCGGCCATGTCTCTCGTGCCCGCCGGCCCGGCCAGTGCCGGCACTTCTGCCGCATGCCTTCCATTATTCACAGCGCAAACTACAATCCCATGAACAGTTGCGAACAGTTTGACATGAACTGTTCAGTAGTTTTTCCTGACACTTCCCCCTGCACCCTGCCGATGAAGCTGACCCTCGTTCCCGCCACCGGCGTGCCCCTGACCGACCAGATCGTCAACGAGGTCAAGGCCTGGATCAGCGCGCGCGAGGTGCGCCCCGGCGCGCGCCTGCCGTCGATCCGGCAGCTCGCGGCGGAGCATGGCATCAGCCGTTTTCCGGTGATCGAGGCCTATGACCGGCTGGTTTCGCAGGGCCTGCTCGATTCCCGCCACGGGTCGGGCTTCTTCGTCGCGGACAGCCCGCTGCTGGCGCGCGGCGCCAATGGCTGGTCGGACCCGCGTCTGGCGGAGGATTTGTCGGACCATATCCTGGAGCAGTTCAACCATCCCAGCGCCACGCTCAAGCTGGCGGGCGGCTTCGTGCCCGAGAGCTGGCGCGACGTGGAGGGGCTGACCCAGGCCATCCGCCAAGTCTCGCGCAACGACATCAACAGCGTGATCCACTACGCCACGCCGATGGGCAGCCCGGAGCTGCGCCAGCATGTGCTGACCCGCGTGCGGCAGCTCGGCATCGCAGCGGAGCTGCCGCAGGTGCTGATCACCACGGGCGCCAGCCAGGCGCTGGACCTGGTGGTGCGGCGCCTGCTCAAGCCGGGCGATACGGTGTTCGTGGAGGATCCTGGCTACTACAACCTGTTCGGCCTGCTGCGCCTGCACGGGGTGCGGCTGGTGGGGGTGCCGCAAACCCGCAACGGGCCCGACCCGGACGCCGCCGAAGCGCTGCTGCGCGAGCACAAGCCTAAGCTGTTCTTCACCAACAGCGTGCTGCAGAACCCGACCGGCTCGACCCTCTCGCCGCCGGTGGCGTTCCGCCTGCTGGAGCTGGCGCGCCGGCACGGCTTCCGTTTTGTCGAGGACGATATCTTCTCGGACTTCCAGACCAACTACACGGACCGGCTGGCCACGCTGGACCAGCTCGAGCACGTGATCTACATCGGCGGTTTTTCCAAGACGGTGTCGGCCTCGCTGCGCGTGGGCTACCTTGTGGCCGACAAGGCGCTGGTGAAGGACCTGGTGGATGTGAAGGTGCTAACCAGCGTAGCGGGCTCGCATTTCGCGGAGAGCGTGACGGCGGCGCTGCTGGAGCGCGGCGCCTACCGCAAATACATGGAGCGGCTGCGGCTGCGGGTGCGCCAGGCCACCGCGCGCGCGGTGCAGCACCTGGGCGACGCCGGCTGGGAAGTGTATTGCGAGCCAGCGGGCGGCAATTTCCTGTGGGCTCGTACGCGCGGGATCGAGGATTCGCGCGAGCTGGTGACCCTGGCCGAGCGGCATGGGGTGACGCTGGCGCCTGGCAATTACTTCCGGCCGGGCGGCGAGGGCTCGGCCTGGATCCGCATCAACTCCGCCTTTGTCGAGGAGCCACGCGCGCTGGCCTTCCTGCAAGAAGCCGGCGCGCGCGAAGGGTAACCGCAGGCGGCGTCAGGCGCCGCCGTGCAGCACCGCGTTGCGGCGCGCGTAGAGGAAGTAGATCGCCAGGCCAATCGCCAGCCACGCCAGGAAGGCCACCCAGGTCAGCGGCTGCAGGTGGGCCATCAGGAACAGGCAAAAGCCCACCGACAGCAGTGGCACCACCGGCACGCCCGGGCAGCGGAAGGCGCGTGGCAGGTCCGGCCGTGTCTTGCGCAGCACCAGCACCGCCACCGAGATCAGCGTGAAGGCGGACAGCGTGCCGATATTGATCAGCTCCGCCAGCACATTGAGCGRCACGAAAGCCGCGATGAAGGCAAACACGATGCCCAMCGTCCACGTGGCGAAGAACGGCGTGGCATGCACCGGATGCACCTTCGACAGCCGCTCCGGCAGCAGCCCGTCGCGCGACATGGCAAAGATGATGCGGGTCTGGCCGAAGGTCATCACCAGGATCACCGTGGTCATGCCCAGGATGGCGCCAAGATCCACGAATCCCGCCACCCAGTTCTCGCCCGCGTACTGCAGCGCCAGCGATACCGGATGATCGATGCCCGCGAACTTGGCGAAGGGCACGATGCCGGTCATGATGGCCGCCACCGTCACGTACAGCACGGTGCAGACCGCCAGCGAGCCAATGATGCCGATCGGCAAGTCGCGGCGCGGGTTGCGCACTTCCTCTGCGGCCGAAGTCACTGCGTCGAAGCCGATAAAGGCGAAGAACACCAGCGCGGCCGCATTGAAGACGCCTTCCAGCCCAAACGGCGCGAACGGATGCCAGTTGGCCGGCTTGACGTGCCACACGCCCACCCCGATGAAGAGCAGCACCACCGCAATCTTGATGGCCACCATCACGTTGTTCAGGCGCGCCGACTCGCGCACGCCGTAGGACACGACCCAGGTGATCAGCAGCATGATCGCGGCAGCCGGCAGGTTGAACAGCGTCTGCACACCCGGCACGGCACCGGGTGCGGCGGTGAGCATGACCGGCAGGTGAATGCCGAAGCCCGCTATCAGCGACTGGAAATAGCCCGACCAGCCCACCGACACGGCCGAGGTCGCAAGGCCGTACTCAAGCAGCAGGTCCCAGCCGATCATCCACGCCACGATCTCGCCGAGCGTGGCGTAGCTGTAGGTGTAGATGGAGCCGGAGACGGGGATCGCGGACGCGAACTCGGCGTAGCAGAGCGCGGCAAACCCGCAGGCCAGTGCCGCGATCACGAAGGAGACAGTCAGCGCCGGGCCCRCCGTGAGCGCGCCGGTGCCCGTCAGCACGAAGATGCCGGTGCCGATGATGGCGCCGATGCCCATCAGGATCAGGTCGACGGGACCGAGCACCTTTTTCAGGCCATCATCGCGGGCGGCGGCCAGCATGGCCTCGATGTTCTTGGTGCGGAACAGACTCATCGGCGGGTACTCCTGGCGCGCTGGGCGGCTTTGAAAAGCGGCGTATTTTAGCGTGATGGGGTGGGCGGATTCGTCACTTTCGGGATGGTCCGTGTTTCTTTGGGCGGCGATGGTTTTTGCACCCAAGTGCCATACGACATCGTCCTGCGGGGTTGGTCGCTGTTTTTTTGATCGGCGATGGCGTTTGCACCCAAGTGCCATACGACATCGTCCTGCAGGGTTGGTCGCTGTTTTTTTGATCGGCGATGGTTTTTGCACCCAAGTGCCATACGACATCGTCCTGCGGGGTTGGTCGCTGTTTTTTTGATCGGCGATGGCGTTTGCACCCAAGTGCCCTACGACAYCCCCCTGCGGGGGCTGCCGGTCACTTTTCTTTGACCGGCAAAGAAAACTAACGAAAAGAAAGCCGCCCTGCCGGGAGCAGAGCAATCAGGCTGTTTTTGCCTCGGTGGTTGCGTCGTATGGCCCGGAGTGTTGGCTGGCGTGCCTTACCGGCCCGAAGGGCATCGTAATTTCATGACCCGATGGTCACGTGGTGGTGCCCCTCATCGCTTTGCTCGGTGAGCGTTCGGGCATCTGCCGTTCGCGGTGCGTAGCACCACGATCCTGCCTGCTTTAGTGGTTTCGTGGTTTTGTCTCTGGCGGCTAGCACCGGGGTATTTGATGCCCTGCCGCACCGGCGCGGGCGGCACCTTGCTATCGCCCCCTGGTTTCGTGGTGGGCACCGTGGCCCGTTCGCGGGGGCCGCGCTCGCACCTCACGGCGCTCGTCCTCCGAGACAAAACCACGAAACCAGCCACACCCGAAACGGCGCAGCACTTCGCCCCGCGAACGGCAGATGTGGGAACGGTCACCGCATACGAGGTCAGGGGCCGCACCACGTAACCAATGGGTCATGCCGTAGCGATGTCCTTTGGGCCGGTAGAATCCGCTAGCCAACACTCCGGGCCGTACGACGCAACCACAGACGCCCAAACAGCCTTATTGCTCTGCTCCCGGCAGGGCGGCTTTCTTTTCGTTAGTTTTCTTTGCCGGTCAAAGAAAAGTGACCGGCAGCCCCCGCAGGGGGATGTCGTATGGCTCTTGGGTTCAAAAACCAACGCCGCTCAAAGAGACAGCGACCAACCCCGCAGGGCAACGTCGTATGGCCCTTGGGTACAAAAACCAACACCGCCCAAAGAAACTAGCAACAACCCAAACACCCCATCATCAATCCGCCCCCAATACCCTCACTTAGCCACCGGCATCGTAAACTCMGCCCCCTTCCCAATGCTGTCAGGCCAGCGCTGCATGATGCTCTTGTACCGCGTGTAGAACCGAATACCTTCCTCCCCATAAGCATGATGATCGCCAAACAGCGAGCGCTTCCACCCGCCGAACGAGTGCCATGCCATCGGCACCGGGATCGGCACGTTGATGCCCACCATGCCTACCTGGATCTGGCGCGAGAACGCACGTGCCACGCCGCCGTCGCTGGTGTAGCAGGACACGCCGTTGCCGTACTCGTGGCCGTTGATCAGGTCMACCGCTTCGGCCAGGTCATGCACGCGCACCACCGACAGCACCGGGCCGAAGATCTCTTCCTTGTAGATGCTCATGTCCGGCGTGACGTTGTCGAACAGCGTGCCGCCCACGTAAAAACCGTCTTCGTGACCCTCGACCTTGTGGCCGCGGCCGTCGGTCACCARCTTGGCGCCCTCTTCCACGCCCTTGGCGATATAGCCCTCTACCTTGGCCTTGTGCGCGGCGGTCACCAGCGGGCCCATCTCGGCATCGTCTTCCATGCCGTTGCGGATCTTCAGCGCGCGCGCGCGTTCGGCCAGGCGCGGCACCAGCTTGTCGGCGACATCGCCCACCGCCACGGCTACCGAGATGGCCATGCAGCGCTCGCCGGCCGAGCCATAGGCAGCGCCGATCAGCGCGTCCACGGCCTGGTCGAGGTCGGCGTCGGGCATCACCACCAGGTGGTTCTTGGCGCCGCCCAGGGCCTGCACGCGCTTGCCGCGCTTGGTGCCTTCGGTGTAGATGTACTCGGCGATCGGCGTGGAGCCGACGAAGGACARCGCCTGCACGTCCTTGTGCGCCAGTAGCGCATCGACAGCTTCCTTGCCGCCTTGCACCACATTGAACACGCCATCCGGCAGGCCGGCCTGCTTGAGCAGATCTGCGATCAGCAGCGAGGGCGAAGGATCGCGCTCGGACGGCTTGAGCACGAAGGTATTGCCGCAGGCCAGCGCCACCGGGAACATCCACATCGGCACCATCACCGGGAAGTTGAACGGCGTGATGCMGGCCACCACGCCCAGCGGCTGGCGCAGGTTCCAGTTGTCGATGCCGCCGCCGATGTTGTCGGTGAAGTCGGTCTTGAGCAGGTTGGGAATGCCGCAGGCAAACTCGACAATCTCCACGCCGCGGGTGACTTCGCCCTTGGCATCGGAGAACACCTTGCCGTGCTCGCGCGTGATCAGCGCGGCAAGGTCGTCATGGTGGCGGTCGAGCAGCTCCTTGAACTTGAACAGGATGCGCGCGCGCTTGAGCGGCGCGGTCTCGGACCAGGCCGGGAACGCGGCGTGGGCCGCAGCCACGGCGGCATCCACGTCCTGCGCCGAGCCGAGCGCCACGCGCCCGGCCACGGCGCCCGTGGCCGGGTTGAAGACGTCGGCAAACCGGTCCGACGAGGCGGCGCGCACGGTCCCGCCAATGTAGTGCGCAATGTCGGCGATCTGCCGGTTCTCTGCGATGTTCACGTCAGTGTTCCTTGTCTTGTCTCCGCGGCCACGGCATTCGCTGCAATCGCGGTAATCACTGCAGTTCTTGCAGCACCTTCTTCACGGTGTCGAACATCTCTTCGATCTGCGCCTCGGTGATGATCAGCGGCGGCGAGAAAGCGAGGATATCGCCGGTGAAGCGCACCAGCACGCCGCGCTCCAGGCATTTCAGGAAGGCCTCGTAGCCACGCGCGCCGGGCTGGCCGGGACGCGGCTCCAGCTCGATGCCGGCGACCATGCCGAGGTTGCGGATGTCCTTCACATGGGGCGCGCCGCGCACGCCATGCACCGCTGCTTCGAACTTCGGCGCCAGCTCGGCGGCACGGCCGAACAGGTTCTCGTTCTTGTAGATATCCAGCGTGGCGATGGCCGCGGCCATGGCCAGCGGGTGGCCGGAATAGGTGTAGCCGTGCAGGAACTCGATGGCGCCCGGCGCCGCGGCATTGACCACGGTGTCGTGCACTTCGCGCCGCACCGCTACCGCGCCCATCGGCACGGCGGCGTTGTTGATGGCCTTGGCCATGGTGATCAGGTCCGGCGTGACCTTGAAGCGCTCGGCGGCGGTGGCCGCGCCCAGGCGGCCGAAGGCGGTGATGACCTCGTCGAAGATCAGCAGGATGCCGTGCTTGCTGGTGATCTCGCGCAGCTTTTCCAGGTAGCCCACCGGCGGCACCAGCACGCCGGCCGAGCCGGCCAGCGGCTCGACGATGACGGCGGCCACGTTGGACGGGTCGTGCAGCGCCAGGATGCGTTCCAGGTCATCGGCCAGGTGCGCCCCCCAGGTTGGCTGGCCCTTGGAGTAAGCCGCCTCGGCAATATTCAGCGTGGCCGGCAGGTGGTCCGTGCCGGGCATCAGGTTGGCCGAGAAGGCCTTGCGGTTGGGGCCGATGCCGCCCACCGCCATGCCGCCGAAACCAACGCCGTGATAGCCGCGCTCACGTCCGATCACGCGGGTGCGCTGGCCTTCGCCACGGGCGCGGTGATACGCCAGCGCGATCTTCAGCGCGGTGTCGACCGATTCCGAGCCCGAGTTGGTGAAGAAGATGCGGTCCAGCCCGGCCGGCATGATGGCGGCCACCTTGGTGGCGGCCTCGAAGGTGAGCGGGTGGCTCATCTGGAACGGTGGCGCGTAGTCCAGGGTCTGCACCTGGCGGGCGACCGCGTCCGCGATCTCCTGGCGGCAATGGCCGGCAGCGACGCAYCACAGGCCGGCGCAACCGTCGAGGATCTGGCGGCCGTCATGCGAGGTGTAGTACATGCCGCTGGCGGAGTCGAGCAKGCGCGGAGCCGCCTTGTACTGGCGGTTGGCGGTAAACGGCATCCACAGGGCATCGAGATCGGGGATCACAGTCTTGGCGGCATCCATACATCCTCCTCAGGAGCAATTGGCATTGGCTTGGGCGGCGGCTGGCGCCGCCCGGGTTGTCAGGTGATTCTGGTGAATGCGGCCACTGTAGCGGCCCTGTCCGGCTTAAAGAATATACGGTCGACAGAACCTCGCCTTACCGTACAGTTAAGAGTGAGGCAACTGTACAGATCAAGAGATACCAGAACCAGGCGGCCGCACCCGCGGATCCAGCCACCCCGCTCACCATGGCGGCTAAAGTCCCGCTGGCAGCCGGATTCACGTTGCAGCGCCGCAAAGCCCGGCGCCGCCATGCGGCTTCCCACCGAACCGGTACGGCCATTAAACTGTACAGGTCCATCCTTACATGTCACGCATGCTTAACCTCGAACTTGTCCGCAGCCGGCGCAGCGGCGACACCCTCACTGAGCAGATCGTGGCGGGCATCGCCAGCCTGGTGGACCGGCGCGTGCTGCGCGCCGGCGTCGCGCTGCCGTCGGTGCGGCGCTTTGCCCAGCAGCATGGGGTCAGCACCTTCACCGTGGCCGAGGCCTACGGCCGCCTGACCGCGCTGGGTTACCTGAGCGCGCGGGTGGGCTCGGGCTACACGGTGGCACACCGCCACGCCCCCGCCGGCCAGGCGCCGGCGGCACGCTGGGAGGCGCCGGGGCTCAACGCCGCGTGGCTGCTGTCGGATGTGTTCGCCGATCATTCGGTGCCGATCAAGGCGGGTGCGGGCTGGTTGCCGGGCGACTGGCTCAACGAGGAAGGGCTGCACCAGGCCATGCGCGCCGCGGCGCGGGTGCCCGCCGCGCAGGTCTCGGGCTACGGCCACCCTTACGGCTTCGCCGCGCTGCGCGAGCATATCGCCGCCGGGCTCAGCCAGTACGGCATGCCGGTGCAGGCCCAGCAAGTGGTGCTGACCCAGGGCGCCACGCAAGCGCTGGACCTGGTGGTCCGCACGCTGTTGCGCCCGGGCGACACCGTGCTGGTGGAGGACCCCTGCTACTGCAATCTGCTGCAGATCCTGCGCCTTGCGGGCTTGCAGGTGGTTGGCGTGCGCCGCACCGCCAGCGGGCTCGACACCGACGCGCTCGACCATGCCATCCGCACCCATGCGCCGCGCGCGCTGTTCGTCAATACGGTGCTGCAGAACCCCACCGGCGGCACGCTCACCAGCATGAACGCGCACCGCGTGCTGCAACTGGCCGAGCAGTACCGGCTGCTGGTGGTGGAGGACGATATCTACCGCGAGCTGGCGCCGCCCGGCTCACCCATGCTGGCGGCCATGGACGGGCTCTCGCACGTGATCTACGTCAACGGGTTTTCCAAGACCATCACGCCATCGCTGCGGGTCGGCTACCTCGCGGCCAGCCCGGAGCTGGCCAAGGCACTCGCCCGCACCAAGATGGCCGTGGGGCTGACGTCATCGGAAGTGACCGAGCGGCTGGTGTACTCGGTGCTGACCAGCGGCCACTATGGCCGCCATGTGGCGGCGCTGGCCGAACGGCTACGCGCCCAGCAGGACCGGATCACGGAGAAGATGGAAGCCCACGGGCTGGAGGTGATGCTGCGCCCGGAAGGTGGGATGTTCGCCTGGGCAAGGATGCGGCCGGAAGACGGCGGCGACCAGGCCGCGCTGTCGGGCAACCGCCTGGCGACGCTGGCGCTGGAGCACGGCATCTGGCTGGCGCCGGGGTCCTACTTTGAACCGGAAGAAGGCGACTCGCCGTGGATACGGTTCAACGTGGCAACCAGCGATGAACCCGCGCTGTGGCGATTTTTTGACGCGCTGCGCAGCCGGCAGGCGCAAGGCGCGGAAACAGAATCCGTCTCCCGCGGCACGCGCGCCCMGCGCGCAGGCATGGTCAGGCTGGCCTGAGCGTCGTGGCCTCAGGCCAAGCCAGCCACATTTGCAGGATCAGAAGCGATAACGC